>NZ_JBIPMD010000131.1:0-9169 GCF_044369315.1 Silvanigrella sp. | reverse complement strand
TGTCTCCAGTTATATTTGAAATAACTAGACCAATGAAAAAGGTCGGTTAATTGTGTCTATAAAATTGGGGGAAGATCACTTTTTGTATATTTCAAGATAATCCATCCCAAGGGGAATGGGCAAAAGATGCAAATGGAAACATTATAGAGATTAATGTTAATTTTGTTCAAAACATAAAATGCGCTGATCGTGAATTTGAAGAAAATAAACTATATACCGATTTTTATACTGTGGAAATCAGTTCTCTAAATATACTTATAGACTCATGCAAAAATTTAAAAAAAAGTTTATTAAAAAATAATTCATCAAGAAAATGGATAGAAAATCAAAACATTAACTTTAATAAATTAGAAAATTATTTATCTCCTCAAGCTAGAAAAATACCTCAAACTAATGAAGCAAATACTAACTATACTTTATATCCATTTGCGATTCAAAATCAGGTTTACAAAAATGATTTTTTGCTTTTATCAACTTACTACAACTGTAAATAAATATAAAATAAATGAATTTATTTATACCTTAATTTATAATCCTTGTTAAAATAAAGTGGAAAGAAAAAATTAATATACAAAACTGAAAAGATAAATAAACAACACCAAACTAACCTAATTTTGAAAATAAAAACTTCCAAATAAGATAAAACTTTCACACTATGAATTATTGAAATTTGAACCGATATGGACCCTGAAAAAATTCTTGATAGAAGAATTCCTAATAATAATTGAATCATTAAAATTCCTACAATTTTTCTATGCCCCACTTCCGGTGCGAAATTGGTATCTAATGGAACAAAATCTTGTGATATAGAATCATCCCCGAGTCTAACTATATTCGTTCTTTAGTCCAAATTATGATATACAAAAATTTGTTTTAAAATTTTATGTTTCTTTTGAAAACCAATTGTAAGTTCTAAAGGAGTGACGTCATGTCTATTTTATTTGAGCCCATAAAATTAGGTGATTTATCATTAAAAAATAGAGTTGTTTTAGCCCCTTTAACAAGATTACGAGCAAGTTATCAACGAATTCCGAACGAACTTATGAAAACATATTATAGTCTTAGATCCTCTTTTGGTATGATTATAACCGAAGCGACTTCTGTAGAGTTATTAGGTGTTGGTTATCCCAGAACACCAGGAATTTGGAATGAAAAGCAAATTCATGCTTGGAGGCATATAACAGATGAAGTCCATGAAAAGGGAGGAACTATTGTCATGCAGCTTTGGCATGTAGGCCGTGTATCCGATCCATTATATACAAATGGTCAAACTCCAATTGGGCCAAGCGCCATTGCTGCTAAACAAAGAATTTCTCATATTCGACCTGAAAAATTTTATGAAACACCTAGAGAAGTTTCTTTAACAGAAATAAATCAGCTGGTTCTTATTTATAAAAAGGGTGCAGAAAATGCAAAAAAAGCAGGATTTGACGGTGTAGAACTTCATGGCGCTAATGGGTATCTCTTAGATCAATTTTTGCAAAGCAAATCAAATTTAAGAAAAGATAAATATGGTGGGTCTATCGAAAATAGAGCTCGATTTCCACTCGAAGTTGTCGACGCTGTGATTGATACGTGGGGATCTGGTCGTGTTGGTTATCATATTGCTCCTCGAGGAGACGCTCTTGATATGGGTGATCAAAATCCCCTTGAAACTTTTAGTTACCTTGTATCTGAATTATCAAAACGAGACTTAGCTTTTATTTGTGCACGTGAGTATGAATCCAAAGACAGTATAAGTCCTCAACTTCGAAAAATTTTTAAAGGAAAATTTATTGTAAATGAAGGATTTACTAAAGAAACAGCTGAAATGGCAATAAAAAATGGAAATGCAGATGCGGTTGCCTTTGGAAAACTCTCCATTCCTAATCCAAATTTAGTAGAAAAATTTATTAAAAATGAAAAATTAAATGCTCCGCAGGCAAAAGACTTTTATAATGAACATAAATATTTATTTGATTTAGCAGAGACAATTCCAAAAACAGGTTATTATGAAACAGATAAATACGGTTACACCGAGATCCATTCTTAAATATAAAGAAAGTTTATATTTAACAAACACATATAGTAATATTTTATCAAAATAAAAATACCATCAAGCTTAATTATTAAATTAACATTAAATTTTTCTATATAAAAAATATTTTAACTTTTATCAATAAATAAAATTAAGTTAAATTATTTTATAAAAAATAAAACGAATAAATTGAATATAAATTGATCATATATAAAAAATATGAAATAATTCAACAAGTAAAAAATTTAAAAATTTATTAGATATTTAAATTCAAAATTAAAGATTTAATTATCCTTATTGAATTAGGAGCGATCATATTTATGAAAAAAATATCATTTTCTGGATTTTATTCTTTTGTATTTATTTCATTTAGCTGTCATTCTATTTATGCTTCCGAAAGAGGTCCCAGTTGTTCTATAAAAGATATTAATGACATAAAAAATATTGCTTCAATCATAGCCAAAGACACGTTAGCTAGTGGAAAATGTGTTGCTTTTACGGAAAAAGAAAATAATGACCGTGTAAGCTATTATCAATATATATTTTCATTGCCTAACTCATTTTATTCCTGCAGATTAGCAAAATCTGCTTATATAGTTACAAATGATTCTACTGCTGTTTCTTCAGCGCCATTATTAAAATGTGTATCAGGAGAGCCATTAGCAGATAAAGAAAAATGGGATAATTATTTTAAGGAATACAATAAGTATGTGGTAAAAACGAATGAAATAAAAAATAATTGGAAAAATTTATTACAAATTTCTCTTAGCCCTTTACCAAAATTTAATGAAAGTGATCATTTTAAAGCTGCAATTTATACAACATATAATTATACTAAAAATACAACTGGAAAATTACCTACTGGGGTTGAAGTTTGGTTTACTCAAGTTGATGAAATGGTAAGTGCATGTAATAAAATATCAAATAGAAAAAATCTTTCAAAGGAGCAATTATCTTTAAGATTTAGTCAATTACTAGGATTACCACCAGATGCTCCAAGTGATCCTCAACATACCTTTGCTTTTATTTCTATTCCTAATTCACAAGTATCGGGTAATGTTGAATATAGAAAAGATAATAATGCTTTTAATGGACTTAAAGGGCCAGGAATATTTAGACCATGCGCATCAATTGACTATAATACAGAAGATAATATTTGTAGTCCAATAGATAATATTCCATTAAATGAAACAAAATTAAAAGATGAAATACAAAAAGATGACAAAATTTCAAGCAATGAATTGCTTGAAAAAGATTTATCTAAATGGGCGGCTTATCAATTTTATAAAAGATTTGATAATAAAGATGGCTGGCCTCAATATCCTTGGACAGGTAGAGGTTATACCTATGACTGGAATTCAGATAGAAGAGATCACTATGGACTATCTGAATATGTAATGTCACAAAATACAGAATATTTTGTATATAATACGAAGTCAATTGAAGAATTTATAAAAGATTGTCGAGATCTTTAAAAGAATTTAAATCAAAAATATTCTTTATTTAATTTATATTTTATTATTATAATATTCTTTTTGAAGTTGTTTTGTTGTTTTAGTCCGACCATCATGACTCCATCCAGGTACATACACAAAATATAGAAATTTATTTTTTATTCCTTTTGCTTTGTTTATATCTTGAAACATTATTTTAAAAGCTTCAAAATTTAATTTAAATACATTATCTGTCTTAATATCATGCAAAACACCGTATTCTACTTTTTCTTTTTCTCTTTCAAATGTTTTAAATAAAATATCCCATATAATAAATATTCCTCCATAATTTTTATCAAGATATTGTATATTTTTTGCATGATGAACTCTATGATGACTTGCTGTGTTAAAAATATTTTCTAATAAATAAATTCTTCCTGTATATTTTGTATGCAACCAAAATTGATAAGTAAAATTAATTGCCATTTGGAAAAATATATCTTCTAATTTAAAACCCAATAAGAAAAGAGGAATATAAAATAACCCTTGAGGGACATAATCTAAAAAAGATGCTCTTAAAAAGACTGTCAAATTATATTGTTTTGAAGAATGATGAACTTCGTGTATACACCATAAAAATCGACTGACATGAGAAATTCTATGAAACCAATAATAACAAAAATCATCTGTAAAAATAAGAATTAAAAATGCCCACCAATATAATTTTTCACCTTTAATTAAAGCACTCCAAGCACCAGGCATTTCAAAAAAAAGCATATTTTGAAAATATTTCATATAAAAATATTGTTAAAGATGTAGCTAAAATAACTGGAAATATAAGATAAAACAGACCGGTTCCTATATTAAAATATGAATCATATTTTTCATAGTCATTTAAATTTTTCTTATATGAAATTAAATATTCAATAAATATAGCTAAAAAAAACAAGGCATAAGAACAAATGCTAAAAGCATTTAGATATTTTTCTACCATAGAAATACTCCTTTAATTAAATAAGGAAATTTATTTATTTTTTAAAATAATATTAAGATTTTGAGTTTAATATTTCCTTACTTTATTATTAATATATTGTCAATATATAAAATTATTTATATCTGAAATTTTTTTATTTAAATTTCATTTTTTTGAGTTACAATTCCAAAATCTCATTTCTGTTTCTTTTATATTTATTTATAAATTTTACAATTGGAAGGCTAAATATAATGGAAGAAAATAATAAATCAAAATTTAGAGATATAAAAAAAAGAAAAATAAATAAAATCTGCGATAAACTAAATAATAAATGGGTAAAATCTGAAGACATTATAAATATTTTAGAAAATGTTATCGAACCATTTGATAGAGTATGTATAGAAGGGAACAATCAAAAACAAGCTGTTTTTTTATCCAAATCTTTAAATAAAGTAAATCCTAAATTAGTTCATGATATTCATATACTTCAATCAACACTTATCCTTCCCGAACATATTGAAGTATTTGAAAATGGAATTGCAAACAAAATTGATTTTTCATATGCATCTATATTTGGTAAAAAACTTGCGCAATTATGCCAAGAAGGAAAATTAAAAATTGAAGGAATGCATACTTTTTTAGAATTATATGCAAGATATTTTTTGGATTTGACTCCCAATGTTTGTTTAGTTATAGCAGAAAAGGCGGATAAAGAAGGAAATTTATATACAGGTGCAAACACAGAAGATACACCAACCATAATTGAAGCAACATCTTTTAAAGATGGCGTTGTCATTGTGGAGGTAAATGAAGTCGTGGATAAACTTCCTCGTGTAGATATTCCCTCTGATTGGGTCGATATTTTAGTCAAAAGCCCCTTAAATACAACAATACATCCCTTATTCACTAGGGATCCAGCAAAAATAAATGAGACAAAAATATTAATGGCAATGTTAGTCATAAAAGGAATTTATGCAAAATACGAAGTAAACAGATTAAATCATGGTGTAGGATATAGTACAAGCGCCATTGAGCTCTTATTACCAACATATGCCACGGATTTAGGGCTTAAAAATAAAATTTGTGAATATATGATGATAAATCCTGTTCCTACTTTAATTCCCGCTATTGAGTGCGGGTTTGTAAAAAAAATTGTTTCTCCAGGCGGAGAAGCGGGAATGAATCTTTATGTTAAATCTCGACCTGACGTATTTTTTACAGGTGGAGATGGTACTTTAAGGTCTAATCGTTGTATTGCACAATTAGTTGGACTTTACGGCATTGATCTCTTTGCTGGTGCAACTTTACAAATAGATATTTATGGAAATAGTTCTACGGCTACATTGAATAGATTAACAGGATTTGGAGGTGCTCCTAATATTGGGGGAAATTCTAGCGGACGTAGACATATTTCTAATACATGGAAAAAAGCGGGTTTAGAATTTCAAAAAAATGAAAATGAAATTTTTAAAGGTAAAAAACTTGTTCTACAAATTGTTGAAACTTTTCAACCTTCAGGAGAACCCTCTTTTGTAGAAAAACTTGAGGCTTTTGAAGTTCAAAAAAAGTTTCAAATGGAATTGCCATTAATTATGATATATGCAGAAGACGTAACACACATCATTACAGAAGAAGGGATTGTTAACTTACTTTTGTGCAGAAATCTTGAAGATCGTGAGCAGGCAATAAGAGGAATTGCAGGCCACACCCCAGTTGGTTTAAAAAGAGATTTAAATAAAATAAATGAATTAAGAGAAAGAAAAATAATAATATATCCTGAAGATATTGGAATTGACAAAAAAGATGCCAATAGAGAATTGCTTGCAGCAAAATCTATACAAGACTTAGTAGAATATTCACAAGGCTTATATTTACCTCCTAAGAAGTTTATTGACTAAATGAATATACAGAGATTATTTAAAATGCAAAATTATTTATGTAATACCACTTAATTTAGGATAATTTAGTTTGTTTTTTTTAAGAATTTTATTCATTTTAAATTTTTATCCTTTTCTTTGTTATGCAAAGAAATTGCCTTTTCATATTTGTGCTGATGACTTCAGACTGGAACTAGATAAAAAAGATAAATCAGAAAGTTTAAATATGGATATTTTAAAAATGGCAATCCAAAGCTTAAAAAGCAAAATAGATATTGAATTAAATTTAGAACATATGCATTTAAGCCTATGTTTTGAATTATTAAAAAAAGGGAAAATGGATGCCTCTCTGAATCTCTCTTACAATGAGGAACGCGCCTCTTATTTAGATTACCCCCCCAGGATCTGGTCCAAATGAAGCAGCAACATGTTCCTCTCAATTTAAAGTAGCATGTTCTGGTTATGTTGTTATTACAATGAAATCTAATTTATTTGAATAAAATGGAAAACAAGAAAGTCTCCCACTTCCTGTGCGATCGCAAGAGGATACTCTGTAACAAAAGACTTAGAAAAAATATTTCATGATAAATTAGAGACTAGCAAAAGTGATAAAGTAAACATATTAAAATTAATTCGAGAAAATGAGGGTTCTGTGATTGCTCACTTTTCTTTTCCTGTGAATATCAATAAATTTAAAAAAATGTCTTACAAAATTAAAATACACAAAAAATATTTTACAATAAGATCTTATTATATTCCATTTTCTAAAAAATCAAATTTTCCAGAAACTGAAAAAAAATTATTTTGGGAAGAAATTGCTAAAATAGTAAATGATAAAGAAATTATAGATAAAATAATATCTTCTTATTCTATATTTTAGATTATAAAACTTATTTTACCATCTTTTCTTGTGTTTCTGGATGGCTATCGTAACATTTTTCTACATCTTCTCTAGAAAAATGTTTCGCTTTGCATTTGGTACAAACATATTTAGCACCATCTCTTTTATATTTTTCACTTTTAATTTTTTCCTCTTTTGGATTCATATTCATAATTTGAGATCCTCCTTTAAAACGATATCGGAACTCCTATTTCTATCTTTATTCTTTCTGAAATAAAAAATACTCTTTTTAATGAAAAAAGAGTATTTAATTTATTAATAATATAAATATGTTACATTATTAGATCATGGATAAAAGAGGTTTTTATAACTTCATTGACAATTCTAATCCCACTCTTGTCGTATAGCGCGTTCTTCCTGCCCCAAAACCAATACTAAAATGAGGATTTTCATAACCAAAGCGACCTTCCCCACCACCATCAAAATCAGCTTGTTGTTTTTGATTGGTAACAATTCCAGATAATCCACGAACCCCAATAAAAAAGCCTTGGTGTTTACCTGTGGTTAAATAAGCTCCAGCTAAAGCATACCCTGTATTAATTGAATAAACATCATCATTAACCATTTGGTTGGCATTTAATCCCAATTCATATTTAAAATTATCATGTGGATGAATTTGAATTCCAGTTAATAATCCATAAGAAAAATAAGGTGCAATTTTATCTTTCATAAAGATATCACGAGCCACCCTTGAACCAATAAAGAACTGAATATCCGATACTTCTTTTTTTGCTTCAACAGGTACTTCTACTTGAACATAAACTTTCTTTTCAACAATTTTTTCGAATGGTTTTTCAATTTCAATCGTTCTAATTTCAGGATTTAATTTATTACTTGTTAAAATTAAAATATGAACTTTTTTTCCTAACACATGGTTTCTTCCCATGGAAAGCTCTTCTGTAATTGCTGTTTTAAAACGATCAGGTTGTGTACTTTCTTAGGGGAGGATCACCCCTCACTCCGGAGGCCAGGCTAAACTTCTTCCACCCAACACATGGCAGTGCATATAATAAACAGTTTGGTGGCCGTGAGGGCCGTTGTTCATGACAAGGCAGTAGCCTGTTTGTGCAATGCCAGTTAATTCGGCGACTTTTTTTAGCGGTGTAGTGGACTTGTCACATTTGTTCAATGCCTATTTCGCTCGATTCAGCGACGTTGACTATTTTCTTTTTAGAAATGACGAAATAGTCCTTTTCCTGAAATAATCAAATTTGGAAATTTAACAGTAAAGGAATCTTAATCGAATGAAATTGTTGCGCTTAGAACCCCTAAATATAATAATTCTTAACCACGGTTTTTTCGAAATATTATGAATTAAACACATGATAAATAATATATTTTTCCTAAAATTATATCTATTCTAAAAAACTCTTCCTATACCTAAAATAAGCTAAATTTTAAATTATTGAGTTTAATTTACTAATATTAACTATAAATTAACTTATATTAATATAAAATTAGTAAACTAATATAAGTTAATTTACTAAATCAAGTTTTGAATTAATTTCACTTATGATAACTAGCATTATGGTGTGTGAAATAGAGAATAAAATTAAAATCTGAAAATCCAAATAAAAAAAGGCTTTGAAAAAAACATAGGGAGGAAAATTTGATTGGGGAAATAGCAAAAAAATGATTTTTTCAGAAAAGAAAAGGTCAGGTTAAAATAAATTTCGGGATAATGTTTGTTTTTGATATCATTTTCAGAAGTGCTCTTCACTAAATTTCCATGTAATTTCAATCTTGTGCAATTGACTTCTGATTAATATAATTCCAATTTTAAATGTTGAGATGATTCAAAAGAGCGCTGTTTTTCAACTTCAAATTCAACTGAATCGCTGTCTGTCATATCCCAAAGACATTGAGACTCGCTGATCAATCATATCAAGCACATTCCCAGAGTGAACGAGACTAAATTTGCCCCAAAGACATAAGGACTGTATGTTAAAAGCTCTATACATCTAGAGA
>NZ_JBIPMD010000196.1:0-6351 GCF_044369315.1 Silvanigrella sp. | reverse complement strand
TCGTGTTAGAAAGCATTCGTCGAATGGATATCTGTCTCCAGTTATATTTGAAATAACTAGACCAATGAAAAAGGTCGGTTAATTGTGTCTATAAAATTGGGGGAAGATCATACCCAAGGGTAATAAATTTGTTTTTCTTTTTCAATTATTTTTTTATTTACAAATTCATCACAAGAAGAAAAATAAGATGGATAATACTCAAATAAATCTAGAGAAAATACTTTTTGAAGAGAAGTGATATCTGTATAATTTAGAGGTCTAATTTGCAATAGGCAACCATTAAATAAACAAGCGTCCCATTTTGAAAACATAAAAAATCCTCCTTCATTTTATGAAGGAGGATGTATCAAAAACTAAATTTTAAATCAAAAAAATTAAGCTGCTTTTTTTTCTTTTTTTAATTCGTTGTTAGATTTTAAGCTTTTATATGTATAAACTATGATATTTAACAAAGCCATTGCAATAATAAAAGGATACATTACCTGAAGGATAGGAGCCATAAAAGACATAATCCCTCTAAAATCGGTTAAAGCAATAACAAAAGTAATGATAATGCAAAGCATTAAAGTAAGTTGACGTTTCCCATTTAAAAAAGGAATTTTAGCACATAAAAAATCTACAGAAACTGAAGTTAAAGCCACTGCTGTTGTAAGACAAGAAACAACCAACGTAAATGAAATTAAATAATCAGAAGCCTCACCTAAAGCTATATGAGCAATATGTGGCAAAATTTGTGGTTCAGGCAAATGAGAGACCTGAGTTGAATAAGCAGCTCCTAAATAAACTAGCGCCATATAAACTACCATAAGAAGTGACATACCAAGAGCCATTGCTGACAAAGTTGGCTTAAATGGAATTTTATCACTACCGCTTGTTTTAAAGTATTGTACTAAACTAACACCAAAAAAGATTGCAGCCATAAGATCCATTGTATTATAGCCTTCAAAAAATCCAGCTTTAAACGCTCCCATGGGTGTTGTACTACTTGGCACAATACTGCTAGCAGAAGAAAGAGCAAAATATAAAGAACCACCGATAACCAATGCCAAAGCACCAAGCTTCACAGGTGTAAAATATTTTCCAATGACATCAACAATTTTTCCATTGCCAAAGGTAGCTAACCAAATAATAGCAACACACCCCAAAGCAAACGCCCAAATAGGGGTTGTAGGGACAAAGGATTGCCAAGCACCAAATCCAACAGTGATGCAGCGTGGAATCACTCCAAATGGGCCAATTAAAAGCAATATAAGAAATGGGACAATCCAAGCACCAACTTTACCAAGCCATCTAAAAAAATGATCTTGTGAGCCTTTTAAACAAGTTAAAGCTGCTAATCCCAAAAAAGGGACAATGACGCCAGTGACTGCTAAACCTAACGAAGAAAAAACCCAATTGGATTGTGTCTCACTTCCCATTTTTAGAGGAAATACGAGATTTCCCGAGCCAAAAAACATAGCAAAAGCGGCAAACCCAGCTATTAAAACTTTAAAATTGGAAACAGTGGCTCCATTTGACGACATAGGTATTGAGCTCCATCGATTGGTCAACTAATCAAAAAACAGAAAGTTATGAAACTCTTTTACAAATTAAAAGTCAACAAAATAAATTTTTTGAATTTTCCACAAATGAAAATTTATTAAATATTTACAATTAGTTATACTGTTTTTGTTACATTAAAAAATTGGCCAAGAAGATGATTGAATTTTTCTGGGTATTCGAGTTGTGGAAGATGGCCACAATCCTCAAAAATAACAAGTTTTGAGTGTTTAATCATTTTATTTGCAATATAAGCATGATCCAAATAAATAATGGAATCTTCTTTTCCCCATATAATTAAAACAGGCATTGTTAATTTATGGATATCTTTTTTAATATTTCGAATAATAAATCCTTTAAAACCGAAAAAATCTACAGCGGTTCTGGTGATTTTTAAAAGAGTTTCGCCCATTTCAGGATGCAAAGAAAACTCAAATAGCTTCTCAGCAAGTTTTGGAGTAACTGCCGATTTAACATATGTATTTTTCCTTAAAGCACTTATCAATCCTCTTTTGTTAGGCTTTATAAACATTTCACCTATAAATGGCAGCGAAAAAATGCGAAAATGCATAGGAATATTTTTAGCAAATCCGGCACTTCCTAATAAAACTAAAGACTCTACGATCTGTGGGTGCATTTCAGCCATTTTTGTAGCAATCAAACCACCCATCGAATGACCAACAATATGGACTTTATGAATTGACATCTTTTTTAAAAATTCAAAAACAAAAAGAGGGAAATCTTCAATTTTTTGTTTGCCTTTTGGCTTATCTGTTAATCCAAAACCCAATAAATCGAGTGCTATTACTTTATGATTTTTTGAAAGCTCTTGAATGTTTGATTCCCAAATTTCCACAGAAAAGGCAAATCCATGAAGTAACAAGATAATAGAATCTGAATTTCCAGATAACCAATAACGAGTTTTATATCCATTAATATCGATAAATCGATCTTCTAATCCCATCATAAGTAAATTCCCCAAATATCTGTAAAAAGAATCCTTACATTTTAGGGAAGATTACATTATTTTTAAAAATTTTAAACTTGGATGAGAGAATCCTGCTGATAAGAATTTACAAAAACAGGAGAAGCATCGAATCCTAACACAAGAGCTCTATCTGCCACAGACAAATCTAAATAAGGTAACCAGGCTTGCGGTGCATTTTTTGTCGTTATCCCATACCGCAAAGGAAACAACGCTGTAGGATGCAACTGTGGTTTTGAAGGTGGTCTCTGTAACTTTATTCCTAACTCTTCTATCGTTTTTGCACCTTTTTTCATATTACACGTTTTGCAAGCTGTTACGATATTTTCCCATGTGGTTTTCCCACCTTTAGCAGAGGGAAGTAAATGATCTAAAGTTAAATTAGAAGCTAATCCAGAACACTGACAATATTGACAACGAAAACCATCTCGTAAATAGATATTTTGTCTTGAAAATCTCGGACCATTTAATCTTTTGTTTCTTGGTCTACAACCTTCCAACCGGACAATCCATGGAACTTTCCAAACTCGAGAAACTCCATTTATAACACGCTCGGAATCTATGATTGATGTCACTCTTCCTGCATAAAGAAGGACGAATCCTAGCTCCATTGTGACGACTTTAACCGGTTCATACCTTGAATCAAGAACAAGCACTTTTCTTTCAAAACTGCCCATAATACATCCTGGTTACTTAAGAAAAATCATCAGGCGCGCCACTTCCTAATCAATTTTTAATTAATAAATTGATGAAAATCTTAATCGTAATGTTTTTCTGTTCTAACAAACATCTTATCGGTCGGAAAAAAACAAATCAATAGTGTATGAGGTCAAAATTATATACCGTGGAGCGGGTCTGTGGTGGATAGTACAATATAAAGACCGACAAATGCTAGAACAACAATAATAAGTATAACAAAAGAAAACAAAAAAATCTTACTTAAATTTTTTTTATTTTTTTGATTTTGATATTGTTTCCAAAGTTTAGAAGCATCATCAGATTCTTCAGCAGTCATTTGTTCCTGATTTTCAGGAACATTTTTTAATTTATCAATTTTGTTCATTTCCATTGTTTTTTGCTCCGGAATAAATCCAGTCATATTGAGAACTGTATTTTAGACTCAATAGTTCATTCTTTTCTTTTACTTTATCTACAATCCCTTTTTCAAAATCGGGAAAACCAGTCACTCTTAGTAAAAAAGGATCCATAAACCCTGAATTTAAAGAGCTTCTTAGGGAATTCCATATCATCTTGACTCTTGCAAAACTTGGTCTTTCTACTACCAAAGAATTTGTCTCAATGTAATGCCCATAATATAAAACTGTTAACTTATGATAGAGTTGTTCCCATAAATTTTCATCTGTCCCACAAGTTTTTTCAAAAAGGCCTTTTTCAACAAGCTGAAGAAGGAATGCGGGATTATTTGCCAAAATATCTTGCAAGACAGCATAACACGCCAAAGAGAGAACAAGAGTTCGGCTCGTCAATTGTACGATTTTATTCGTTCTCAACTCTTGAAAGATCCAAGGATTTCTCAAAGCACCGCGGCCTACGATGATTTTTTCTACAAAAGGCGCTTTCTCCATTGTATTTTTTAAACTTTGCGAATCCACAATATCACCAGAACCCACAACAGGAAAATCACATGTTCGCGAAGCCGTATCTATCAAATTCCATTTAGAAGTAGAAGTATACCGCTCTTGACGTGTACGAGCATGAAGGGTGAGTTGAGACATTTTCATTTTTGAAACAAGGTTTATTAATTTAGGAAATTCATCGTTTGAATGAAATCCCGATCTCATTTTTATACTATAACGAGATTCCCCTAGTTTTTCTTGAATGCCCGTTAAAAACTCTTCATATACCTCTATTTTTTCGAGCAATCCGCTTCCGGCATGACTTCCTACAACTTTAGGAGAAGGACATCCGCAATTGATATCTACAAAATTTGAATTTTTTAATAACGGAGTGGCAATACGTTCCAAATCCGAAGGACTTGTTCCCATAAGCTGAGGAATGAGGCGATAGGAGGTTAAACCTTTTAGGTCAAAAATTTCTGCTGCATACGTTGAAGGGACTCGTTTCCAAGGGTAGTCTCTAGTCACGCGCAGAAAAGGCGTCATTGCGAAATCTGGCTGTGAAGTTAGGGAAAACCAAAGTCTTGTAGCAAGGCAAGTAACACCTTCCATCGGTGCTAAGCCAAGTTCCCTTTTTTTTGGATTTTCATCTTTTTTGAGCAATGACACAACAGATCCTTTTGGTTAAAATACAAAAGCTCAAAGAGCCTAATTGTAAATTGATATATGTGAATTTGGTTAAAGCTTCAATAAGAAAGAAAACAGGCTAGATAATATGGAAAATATTCAAATGCACGAACGTATTGGATTAACTGGGGCTTCTAGTTTTTTAACTTCACTTGTTTTAAAAAGACTTGCGGGTCTCTCAAGCATAAAAGAAGTTCATATTTTTGATATCAAACCACCTACAATCGTTTCTACAAAGTTTATTTTTCATAGAGTTGATTTAACAAAAGACGAAGCTAGTTCAAACATAGCGGCTGTGTTAATTGAAAATAAAGTGACAGCTTTTATTCATGGTTCTCTTTTTTCAGGACCAACAAGAAGAAAATCATATCATCATGAAGTCGAATCCATTGGTACTTTTCATGTTTTAAACGCCATTGCGGAATCAAATATCAAAAGACTTATAGTTCATAGTGCTACATTTGTATATGGAGCTCACCCTAAAAATCCAAATTTCATTCATGAAGATTATTCTCTTGTGATGCAAGGACCTCAATTTGTACGCACACGTGTGGATGTCGAAAATCAAATTCAAGATTTTATAAATAATTATAAAGAATGTTCTGTTACGATATTAAGATTTGCTCCTATTCTTGGCCCTAATTCTACAAATATTAGAGCAAGGTACTTTTTTGCGGGAATTATTCCAAAGGTTTTAGGCTATGATCCCCTCGTTCAATTTATTCATGAAGATGATGCAGTACGTGCACAAATTTCAACCTTATCAAATAATATTCCAGGCATATTTAATATTGTGGGAAGAGGTGTGTTACCTTTAAGCACAGGAGTTCATATGTCAGGCAAAATACCTGTTCCTTTTATTTCTGCAATGTGTCGTTCTTTTTTTTCAGCAGGATATGCATCTCGAATTTGGGAATTGCCATCTGATATTGTCCCTTTTTTTCAATATATTTGCGTGGGAGATGGAAAAAAAGCTGCAGATAAATTAGGATTTATTCCAAAATATTCTAGCAGACAAGCTCTTAAATCCATGATTGAAGCGAATCGTCTTCGTAAAATTGGATTTTCAATGCCTTCTTCTACTTTAGGTGAAGATGAAGCTTACGCATCATCACAAGGATTTCAACAAATTTTTTAAAAGGGAACTAAGCTATGGCTAGGCAGTCCAATGAAAAAGTAAACAATTCGACAAATCAATCTAGTGATAACTTGCAAAATTTTTCAAATCAAATTTTTAATATTAGAAGAATGTTAATTGAACAATTTAATAGAATTGAAAAAGATCTTCAAAGTAAATTTAGTAATAATCAAGAAAAATTTGCAACAAAAGAAGAACTTTATAGTGTATTAGGAAAAATGCAGGAATTTCGGCAAGAAATTGAAAAGACATTAACTCCTCATGAATCAGAAGTAGAAGAAATTATTTCTGATGATATTTTCACAGGATTAAATCCATTTAATTTAAGAAAAAAGTACCATGAACTTTCTTTAAAGTTACGAAGCGAAGAAGTAGATCCCTTTGGTTATGATCCCATTTTCGATAAATTTGTTCGACCACTACTA
>NZ_JBIPMD010000333.1:0-2812 GCF_044369315.1 Silvanigrella sp. | reverse complement strand
GCGAGTAGAAACTTATGGGATATCGAATATTCCTTCAAATGGACCTGCACTTTTAGTTGGAAATCACTCCGGAGGGTTACCTTACGACGCTACTATGCTTAAAGTAGCAATCCAAAAAGAACATCATATGCACAGAGAATTGCGCTTTATGGTGGAAGACTTTTTATTTCACTTTCCCTTTTTAGGTTCTTTAATGAATCGATTTGGTGGTGTGCGTGCAAGCCAAGAAAATGCACAACAACTTCTTGAAAACAACCATCCTGTCGTTGTTTTTCCAGAAGGAGTAAAAGGCCTTGGAAAACTTTATCGCGACAAATATCACTTAGCACGTTTTGGAAGAGGAGGATTTATTCGGTTATGCTTAAGAACCCGAGCTCCTTTGGTGCCCGTTGCCTTTATAGGGCCTGAAGAAATTCATCCTATGCTGGCCCGTGAAACTACTTTTTCAAGAATGATAGGTGTTCCTTACACACCAATTACATGGACTTTTCCATGGCTCGGCCCATTCGGATTAATCCCGCTTCCAAGCAAATGGAGCATACATATCTTGCCGCAAATTGACTTTTCCAATTTTGGACCAGGAGCAGAAAAAGATCGTGTACTTGTTTATAAAATGAGTAAAATGGTGAAAGAACAAATTCAAGATACGATAGTAGATAAATTAAAAAATAGACGCAGTATTTGGCTTGGATAAGGGGTTTAAATGTCTCAAAAAATAAGAGTTATTTACAATCAAAAAGGTGGCGTAGGGAAAACAACAATTGCTGTTAATTTAGCAGCATGTTCTGCTATCCGTGGAAAAAGAACATTACTCATTGATTCAGACCCTCAAGGAAATGCTTCTTGCTATATTTTAGGATCAAATAAACAACCTGAAAAATCATTAACGCATTATTATGAAAGTTGTTTACATTTAAATATATTTAGACAATCTATTTTTGAATATATCACTTCTCAAACACGTATTCCAAATTTACACTTAGTTGCTTGCAATAGAGAATTAGAAGAGCTTAGAACAAAACTAGAAAATAAACATAAAATAATGAAATTAAAAGATGGATTAAAAAATAATACATACGATCATGTTTATTTAGATCCACCACCTGCGAATGATTTTTTTAGTTTAGCTTGTCTCATTGCGGCAACAGAAATTATTATTCCGATTGATTGTGACGCCTTTAGCATTCGCGCTGCTCAAGAAATAAAACAAACTATAGATGAAGTGAAACAAGACCATAATCCAAATTTAATTGTAAAAGGAATTGTTGTTAATCAATATCAAAAAGGAACGAAACACTCTTTAGGAATTATTCAAGAATTAAAAAAAATAGGGTATCAGGTTCTTGAACCTTATATTCCTACAAGCATAAAAGTTCGTGAATCCCATTCCGAAGTAAAACCTATTGTTATTGGATATCCGGATCATCCTGTAAGCCAAGCACTTTTTGGGTTATTTGATGAGTTAGATAAGAGTGAAAATAATTTAGATCCACAAAATGAACTAAAAAACATTCAAGCAAAACAACAATCTACTGAAGAACCAAGAATTCATAATTAATTTTATATTATAACGAGTGTTCCATTAAGATATAAAATAATAAAGTTATTTTATATCTATAAATACTTTTACTTTAATTTCTTTAGAATAATCCGCATGAACAGAAAGTGGAGATTTTCCTTGTGCTAAAAACTCCCCTTCATAGCTTCCCGATTTTAATGAAGGATTTTTTAGAATATCAAAAGAAACAATTAAATATGCTACTTCAGGATCATGTAAAATTGCGATATTATTTAGTTCGGTATAGGATTCATAATGTATATATCTTTGGGCTGATAATACAATTTCTTTAAACCTACCACTTTCTTTATGAAAAAGTTTTACTCGAACCTCTGTACTTGTTGTTTTCGATATTGCATTCGGATCATTATAATAAGTCATATTAACAGGAGAAATAACATTATTTTGATTTGGAATAATAAAATAAATGGGACCCTCTTTTAGTTCAGCAGCAATATTGCCCGAATTAAAAGATTTTAAAGGAGTGGCATCACTATCCTTAAAAAAAAGACAATTATTTGAATTTACAGTTTCTTTGCAATCTTCTCTGCTGACACTTGTAACAAGATCATTAGCATAAATTACATTTAAAGTTGTACCTCCAGAACCCATTCTATCCATTGATTTTGGCTGTGGGTTTAAAAAAGATTTACTACAACTAGAAACAGTAATAACAATAATAAAAGATATTAAAACTTTTAAAAATTTATTATTTTCTAAAAATAAAGACACAATAACCTCAGAAATTTTATATTTTTAAATATGTATCTGTTAACACATAAAAAAATGAATAAAATGAATACAAACACAATTCATTATACATCGGCTCAGATTACGGTTTCGTGACTTTGCAATTAAAAGCCACATTCTTATTTTTTATGTAAGACAAAGATAATACTTGATAAAATTCTTCATTAAGATTATAAAAGCAATTATTTTACATACTAGTATAAAATATCGTAACCAGAAATAATATAATATTTTTCATAATTATTGAATTATTTCTATAAAATAATACTTATATAAATTTTTAATATAATGAATTCCGATTTTAATCTAGAAAGTTATTTATAAATATTAATAATTTAATTTTAAATAGATACTTCTTTTATTAAATTACAAAACTGCTATGGACCCCATTTGAGTTGACACATAATTAATGTGAATTTTGATACTGTATTGGACTCATCATTGCAAGCCCGGAATGGGGTGCATGATGATTATAATCATAAAACCATTCCTCTAAATGCTCTA
>NZ_JBIPMD010000130.1:0-9174 GCF_044369315.1 Silvanigrella sp. | reverse complement strand
TTCAATTTAATAACAATTTAATAAATTATAAGGGAAATTTTTTATGAAAAATTCGAATATAGGTCTTATTGCGTTTTTTTTAGGTGCAATTGCAAGTTCTGAAGCTTATGCAGAAAATATTCCAGAAACAATTCCACCATCATCAAAACAAAATCTTATAATAAATCCATCTGCAAATACCGAAAATAAAACTTTTAACTATGTACAATTTTTAAAAGACTATAATAATAGAATAAATGATAATAATCAAAAATTGAATATTGATAAGACTACGGAACAATTAATTCATTTATCTCAAGACGAATATTTTAAAAACCAAGCCTCTCGCATTCAAGCTGAATTAAATATAGTCATTAGTAATGCTCAAAGAAATAATAATCAAATTGATAAAAATTCTTCTGACTATAATCAATTAAAAGTTGATTCCCTTACCATGCAAAAATATATTAAAGAAAAATATCCTGATGCTTATTCATCGCTTGAAAAATTAAAAAATGACAAAGAATCTGTAAATTTATTACAAAGTATTCCAAGTATGAGCGTTCTTTTAGACTCATCTGTTTATGCGAATGCAGCTGTAAACACAAATGTATATGCAAACGCAGAAGCTGTAGCAAATGCTGTTGCCGCAACAAATGCTGTTGTCGCTACAAACGGTTTTGTTGCGGCCGAAGTCTTTATTGTAATCGCTGTATTTGTAGTATAAGGAAATTATAAAATGTTAATATTACCACATTCTCTTTCATTAATTACAACTCATCATTGTACTGCAGCCTGCGATCATTGCTGTTTTTCTTGCAGTCCTAAAATTACAACAAGAATTCCAAAAGAAAAAATAACATCTCTAATTGAAGAAGCACAAAAAATTCCGACAATGAAATTAGTTTGTTTTACAGGTGGAGAATGCTTTACTTTAGGAAATGAATTAGATGAACATATTTCTCATGCAACTCGTTTAGGATTTGTAACAAGATGTATTACAAATGGCTATTGGGCATTTTCTTTAGAACATGCGAGAAGAAGAATAAAAAAGGCGAGAGAAAGTGGCTTAAAAGAAATCAATTTTAGTACAGGGACATTTCATCAAAAGCATGTTCCCATTGAACGTATTCTTAATGGAACTCTTGCTGCAGCAGAAGTTGGAATTTTTGTAGTTATTAATATGGAAATTTGTGACCAAAGTGATGAATCTATTAATAATATTATATTAAAAAATGAAAAATTAATTGAACTTCATAATTCTAAAAAAATTTTAATACAAAGAACTGTATGGATTGAAGCAGATGGAAACACTTCTTTAAGCCATCCCGAAAACCGATCCCGATTTCATCCTAATAATATAAGTTCATGTAGAACGGTTCTTAATGTACTTTCTGTTACTCCAACACAAGATCTTATTGCTTGCTGCGGTCTTCATTTAGAAAAAATTGACGAATTGCATTTAGGAAGTTTAAAAGATAAATCTATTATGAATGTTTTAAAAAATTCCAAAGATGATTTACTTAAAATATGGATTCATTTAGATGGCGTAGAAGAAGTATACATACAAGCACAAAAAGAAGACCCTTCAATTTCATTACCATATTCTTCAACTCATCCATGTGAAACTTGTTTGAGTTTATATAAAAATAAAGAAGCTTTTCAAGCCATTCAAAAAGTTGTTAAAAAACATGAAAAAGATATTATGGAAAGATATATGCAAAAATTAACTTTACAAATGTTTGATCGAAATGTAGTTAGTTAAATTGTAAGTACAAAAATTTTTTGATATTTTAACCCCTTAGTTCAATTCTTTTCCTTTATATAATGAAATTATACTAATTAAGGGGCTAAAATGAATACAACCAATATATTATTTAATTTAGTAAAATTAATATTTGCAACTTTTATTGTTTACTCTAGTCAATCCTACTCTAATTCAATTCAATCTAAAAATGATTTAAAAATACCAGAAACTCTTAAAGTTTGTACTGCAGGCGGATTTATTCCATTTACATATATTTCTAATGGCAATTGGTTTGGATTTGATATTCATATGATGAAAGCTTTTTCTAAACATTTAAATTCTGAATTAGAAATATTAAACTATAGTATTGATGGCATTATTCCTGCATTAAATGCTAAAAAATGTGATTTAATTTCCACGGGTATGGTTATTACTGAAGAAAGAAAAAAGTCTGTACTTTTTAGTAATTCTTATTTCAAAAGCAAAATTATTTATTTATTTAAAAAGACAAATTTAAATTTAGACAAAATTAATAATGTAAATGATTTAAATAATTCAAATTATAAAATAGGTGTCAAAATTGGAACAACTAATGATTTTTATGCGGCTAAAAACTTAAATAAAGCAAATATTTTTAAATATAATGAGTATGGAGATCTCGTAAATTCTGTCCGAATTGGAAAAGTAGATGCCATAATAATAGATTCTACTTATGGCTTATATCTTGAAAAAAAATTTCCAAATATTTTTAAATTTAAAGAAACAGAAAAAAACGAACAATATTTTGGCGTTGCAACAAGATTATCAGAAAAAGAACTTATTAAAGAGTTTAACTATTTTTTGAGTAAATGGAAGAGTGACGGTGAATACGAAAAGGTGTATAAAAAATTCTTTTAATAATTTTATTTTGAAATTTGCCATGATTTTGGAAATTTTTTTAGCATAAATTTGTTATCTATTATTCTTTGTAAAATTCTTTTATTACTATCGGTCATATTTATAAAAACCAAGCCAACAAGATTTTCATTTTCATTTTCATTTTCAAAATGCCTTACTTCTGCTTCAATAGGTTCAAGCATTAAGTTAAATTCTTTTAATAATCTTTCATCCTCTATTAGCAACACAACTCTTTCACCACATTTAAAAATATAGTTATTCGATATATTTAATAATGCACCATGAATTGAAATATTTTTAAAAGAGTTATTTGGTGATAATAAAACGCCATTTCTATATAAAGAAACAACAAACTCTATATCATGTCTAGCACTTTTTCTATTTTCTTTTTTTATTTTTAGTTACTTTAGCCATATAGATCACTAATCCTTAATTAAAGCTTAAAGAAAAGTTCGTCTGAATAGTTTCCTTGTTTTCGAATGTTTCTAGCTGATTGTATAAGATCTAAATAACAATTGTAGGATGAAGGATAAACAGCAATACAGGGATGAATTGCAGACTCAGACAAATACCATAAAAACTCATCCGTTACTTTTTTTTGCATTTCTATTTCAGAAGATTCAGAGACAAGATCTTTTAAAAATGGAATATTAAACTGCTCTGCAAGCCAAAGAAAAAAAGATTTAATATAATCTGAAAACATTTTTACATCAAAAAGAAATAAAATAGATTGCGCCCGAATTTCTTGGATATGAGGAAAAATATTTCCTAAATATACTTGCATAAACTCTTCAGCACTTCGAACATTAAGCAATTCATCGGTAGGAAGATAACGTTTTACATCTATTTTAGAAGAATGAAAAATACTTAAATGTTGTCCGATTAATAACCATCTTGAAATAGGAAAGTTTGCAATTTCTCCCATAGCAACCTGCATAAGTAATGATTCTTTTTCAAAAACAGAAAAATAACCTTGCACAATGCTATCTGAAATCTCATTCTCAAAAAAAGTAGGGGTGGAATAAATAGATAATCCGCTTCCAGAAACAGGAACACGTGTTGAAAATGAACCAATTCCAAGAAACGTTTCAGGCAAAAAACCTTGAGATGTCCGATTTAAGACATACTTAGCGCATGCTGCATTATTTTCTAGTAAATGAATTTCTCTCATTAAATAAGTTGCCTTATTTGAAAATGATTAATAACTCGAATTAACGTACAGACTTAGCAATCGCATCTAAAATTCCATTTACAAAACTTGGAGAATTTGCTGATCCATATTCCTGAGCTATTGAAGCTGCTTCTGAAATAATGACACCAAGATCCGTGTCGTTACGTTCTAAAAGCTCTATCGTTGCTACTCTCAATACTGCTAAATCAACCTTTGAAATACGTGATATTTTCCAATTTTTTGCATTTTTTTCAATAAGCTCATCAATCTTTTTACTTTGATCAAAAATAGCGTTTAAAAGCGACCTTAAAAAGTCTTTTTGCAACTCAACTACTTCAGACTGTCTCATAAAATTATCAAGAGACTGTTTCTGCATGACAAATTGTTGATTTAAATCTTGCTGATAAATAAATTGTACAGCATATCTCCTAATTTGCTTAAAATCTGCTGGTTTTAATCCAGTAGTGCCACCAATCATAAAAATGAATTTCCTAATAGAGAAGATTTTAACATAACCATTTCTAAAACGGCATCAGCAACATCGGCTCCTTTGTTGCCTGATTTTCCACCAGCCCTGTCAATTGCCTGCTCCATTGTATCGCAAGTCAAAATGCCAAAAGCAACAGGTACAGAACGTGATAATTGAACATTCATCAATCCAGAAGAAGTTGAAGAACATACATAATTATAATGGTCTGTTGCGCCTTTAATAACAGCTCCTAAAGCAAGAACACCATGAACTTTCTTTTGATCAATTAAAATTTGAGCTGCTAAAGGAGTTTCAAAACTACCAGGAACCTCAATTTCTACAATATTTTCAGCCTTAACTCCTCTTCTTAAAAGAAGATTTTTTGCACCTGATGCTAACTTAGAAGTAATTACTTCATTAAATCTGGCAACAACAATACCTATTTTTACTTCTGATGGCTTCATTTTATACCCTCCAAAGTCAAAAAAATTGAATCAATCGGAGAGTGTCTAACACAATGAGTCATTTTAACAAAGGAAAGTTTAATGCCCTAAAAGAATTCTTCCCACAATCATTCTTTGAATTTGTGAAGTTCCTTCATAAATTTGAAAGATTTTTGCATCTCTCATTAACATTTCTACAGGATATTCTTTGTTATATCCGTATCCACCAAATATCTGGACAGCATCTGTGGTAATTCTCATACAAGCATCAGCTGCAAACATTTTTGCTAAAGAAGCAAAATAGGTATTTTTTCTTCCTTCATCGACTTCACATGCCGCTTTCCACACAAGAAGCCTTGAAGCTTCTATATCTCGAGCCATTTCAGCAAGAATAAAGCTAACGCCTTGATTTTCTGATATTAATTTTCCAAATGCAGAGCGTTGTTTTGCATAGTCAATGGCGCACATCATTGCTCTTTGTGATAAGCCTACGCATTCAGCAGCTACAGCAGGCCTTGTTCTATCAAATGCCCCCATTGCTAATTTAAAGCCATCACCTTCTTTTCCTAATAAATATTTTTCTGGAATTTCAACATTATCAAAGGTAACACCACGAGTATCACTACAGCGTTGCCCCATATTATCTTCTTTTCTTCCAATTGTGACACCTGGTGTTTTTGCCGGAACTACAAATCCCGTCATTCCCTTATGGCCTGCAGCAGGATCTGTTTTTGCTAAAACAAAAAACCAATTTGCATAATTTGCATTTGTAATCCACATTTTTGAGCCATTAATAATATATTTATCTTTTACTTTTTTAGCTGTTGTCTTAATTCCGGCCACATCACTTCCAGCTCCAGGCTCGGTCACACAGTAAGAAGCCATTAAACAATCATCCACCATGGGAGCTAAAAATTCTTTCCAAACTTGTTTATTTTCAGATAAAATAACAGGCACAGCAGCAAGATCATTTGCAAGTGCTGCTGTACAGAATCCCGCACATCCCATAGCTAAAGCTTCTGAAATGAGACAATGATCAAAGGTACCAAGACCCAACCCACCTACTTCTTCTGGAACAAAAGCATTGAGCATTCCCAATTCATGGGTTTTTTTTAACAATTCAATAGGAAATTTTGCTGTTTCATCTAATTCTTTTGCTTTAGGCCAGACTTCTTTATTTGAAAAATCTTTTGCCATTTCAAATAATTGCTTTTGAGTTTCATTCAAATCAAACATAGCCATAATCTATCTCCGTATAAATTAACAAAACAAGTCAAATTCTCTATTCATTCAAATTATGTTCAAATTTAAAAAGCCGCAATGGTAAAAAGTAAAATACAAGACAATTTGGCATTTACTGCAATAAAGGAATATGAGAGTTTGCTCAAATCCATCTAATCAGATAATTTAAAAAAAGCAAAGGTAACTCAAATTGAGAAAAATCTTTTTTTATAGGGGGATTTGTGTCAGAAAATACAAAATTTAGTTTTATGAAAAATATATTTAATGGTCATATACCTGAAAAGTCTTTACATCATTTTCCATTTTTTAATACTCATCGTGAAAATGATTATATGATGATGGCTAATTCAATAAATGACTGGATGAAACAAAATGTAGATAGTATGAAGTTTGATCAAGAAAAAAAATTGCCTAGCGATATTATACAAGGCATGAAAGAAATGGGGTTATTTGGATTAATCATTCCTGAAGCTTTTGGTGGAAGTGAGTTTACACAAACTCTTTATACACGAACTCTCGAATTGCTAAATAAACACGACGCATCAGTTACCTTAACAGCAGGCGCTCATAGTTCCATTGGTTTAAAAGGTTTATACTTATACGGAAATGAAAAACAAAAAGCGAAGTATATGCCAAAACTTGCCACAGGGGAAACGATTGCCTCATTCGCATTAACAGAACCTACTGCTGGATCTGATGCCGCTGGAATAAAAACACGCGCTGTCAAACAAGGCGATCATTATATAATAAATGGTTCTAAATTATGGATAACAAATGGTGGATTTGCAGACTTTTTCACAGTTTTTGCAAAAGAAGAAATAAATGGTGAGGATAAAATAACAGCTTTTATCGTAACAAGAGATATGGGTGGAGTTAGTCATGGATCAGAAGAACTCAAATTAGGAATAAAAGCATCTTCAACTGTTGAAGTCTTTTTTAAAGACGTAAAAGTACCTGCAGAAAATATATTAGGCAAATCTGGTGATGGATTTAAAATTGCAATGGGAATATTAAATCAAGGACGAATGGGGCTTGCCGGCGGAGCTCTTGGTGCCATGAAATCTTTAATGGATGAGAGCATAACTTATACAAAAAATAGAAAAGCTTTTGGTCACTCTATTTCTGATTTTGGACTTGTTCAATCTATGCTTTCCGATATGGCTATGTATATATATGCTTCAGAATCTGTTACTTATTTTGCAACAAATTTAGTTGACTCAGGAGATACAGATTACAGTATAGAAGCAGCTATTTGTAAAGTATTTGTTACTGAAGTTGGTTGGAAAACAATAAATACCGCTATGCAAATTCACGGCGGAAATGGTTATATGGTTGAATACGGAATTGAAAGAAAACTAAGAGATGGCCGTATTGGACTTATTTTTGAAGGCACAAACGAAATATTAAGATTATTTATTGCTATGACAGGACTTAAAGAAACAGCTTCACAATACCAACGTCTAGGCAAAGAATTACAATCATTACAAAGCACAAAAAATTTAGACTTTTTAAATAATGCTATAGGGAAAATTGGATTTTTATCTGAGTTTGCCTTTAGTGAAGTGAAAAAAAGTGTCATAGCAGAAAGACTAGAAGGTTTTCATCCCGCTTTAGAAAAAGAATGCGAAAGACTCTCATCAGCAACTCATGCTTTAGCAAATGCATCATCAAAATTAATTCGAAATTATGGCCATAAATTAATTGATGAACAACTACAGTTAGCAAGACTTGCTGATATTGCAATTGATACTTACTTAATAGCTGCTGTATTAGCTCGCATTAATTCTGTAATTGAAAAACACGGCGGACCTGAAAAAAATGAAACAGAATTAGCAATGGCAAAACTTATAATTCGTGACGCTAAAGCAAGAGTCAATCAGAGCGTTTATAATTTAAAGGCCAACCATGATGATGTCATAAAAAATGTAGCTAAAAAATTAATAGAAAAAGAGAAATATCCTTTCCCAATTGATAATGTAAAATAATTTTATTTTGTTGAAAGTTTTAGACCTATTATTCCGCTAACAATCAATAATAAACAAATAATTCTTATTAAATTAGCGGATTCCCCTAGCATTATAATACCATAAATAGCAACACCGACAGCCCCAATTCCTGTCCAAATTGCATATGCCGTTCCTATTGGCAAATTTTTAAGCGCTAAAGATAAAAAAGTAAAACTGATTGCCATTCCAACAATTGTTACAATAATAGGTAACGGCTTAGATAAACCATCAATATTTTTTAATGAAACAGCCCAAACAATTTCAAAAAATCCAGCTAAAAATAAATACACCCAAGCCATAACGATTTCCTTAAAAAAATTTTAATATAAAATGTAAAAGATGAAGAACTCTATCAAAAGAAATTTAATATTTCATATTTTTTTAATTAAATCCAATATATTTTAAAAAATATTTTAATGTATTTTTAAAGAAATTTCATTTCCAATTGCTAAAGCGGAAGTCAGGCCAGGGGATTCAATTCCTAATAAATGAATAGAAAATAAATTATCATTTGTTATTTCTTTAATTAAAAAATCCTCATAAAGATTATTATCAACAAATAACTTTGGCCTCACACCAACATAATCAGGAGAAATATCTTCATACTTAAGAGATGGAATTAACTTTTTTCCAGATTCTAAAAATTTTTCTTGGCATAATAAATCATTTGAATTTATCTTATAAAGATCAATATCTGTTGCGTCATGGGTTTCAGAAAATGACCAATCGATATCGGGCCCTAATTTTAATTTACCATTAAGATCAAATGTAATATGAGTACCTAAACCACCCATTGGATCTGGTAATGGATAAATTAAGTTTTTAAAATAATCTTTGTATTTGTAACTTAATGAAAAATAACGCCCTCTACAAGGTTTAATTTTAAAATTATCTTTAATACCAAAAGATTTAGCTACTTTATCTGAATTTAAACCACCAGCATTTATAAAATTTCGACATTTAATATAATAAGGGCGATTATTTTCATCAAATATTTCAATTAAGTATGAATCTTTGTTGATATTTAAAATTTTATTAAATGAACTTTTATATACAAAATGTACATTATTTTCTATTGAAGATTGTTCCAAATATTTCATTAACGAATGGCTATCTAATATACCTTGATCCTCCCCTAAGAAAGTAGACACCCAGATCCGAAAAAAACTTATAGGAAAGAGGTGTTGAAATGGTGTTAACCAAAAGAAGGTATACAAGCG
>NZ_JBIPMD010000354.1:0-28017 GCF_044369315.1 Silvanigrella sp. | reverse complement strand
TTTTATAAGTTTTTTGCTCTAATGAAAAAGGATTAAATCCAAATAATATATGAATACCTTTTTTACTATAAGATTTTAAAGCATATTCGATATGTGCAAAAATTAAAGGATATTTTTCTGATAAATATGATTTTATTTTAGGCCAGTCGAGAGCACCGTTTATATCTAGCCATCTATCTTCCGCTCTGTGAGCGTCTAAATCTAACATTAAATGTCTGAGAACTTGCAAACCGTTTGGATTTCTAATGGCACAACTTTGTAAATCTGGAGCTTGTTCCCGCTCGCAAAATCCCGCTAAACGGTTGCCATCATTATCAAAAAAGTACTTTTTATAATCGTATTTTGCGTGCTGTGGTAGAAATATTTTGGCTAGAGACATGCAACCTTTCTAAGTTGCATTCCGTTTTACAGCGTGTTAGGCTATTTACAGTACGCGTTCGTTAAAGTCCGCGAACTGTACGGAATGCCTAGTTTTTTTCGCCTTACGGAATGCCTTGGCTTTTGTATGTAGTTGTGTAATGGGCGTTCTCAAAGCCTCGTAAACTGTAGAGAACATCCAGTCTAGATACTAACAATAATGTAGTTAAACTACAAGCTCCCCGCCTTATTCAATCCCTCGCTGTCCAGCGGGGGTTTATTTTTTTAAGTAAACAGTTTCTTTTAAAATTCATTTAATTTCTACCCTCAGTATTAAAACACGCTCATGTATTTGTTACTTTATTAAATAAACAAAATATAAACTTTAGTAAACAAATTTAAATACCTACTGTTTGACACGGTGTAGAATTTACCCTACTTATAACAAAAGTCAATTGTTTGTTAACGCTTTTTTTATTAAGGAGATCGAATGAAGATAAATAATCAGATCAAGAGTTACGTTGCTTCAATCTTTATTTCTTTTATTGAATGGTTTGAATTCCTTGTTTTTGCATATATATTTGTACAAATATTTAACTCAACAACCGATCTTAATGTTACAAGTGCTTTTCAAAAAATTGGTATTCTATTAAGCTTTTTTGCAAGACCTATTGGCGCATTTATTTTTGGTAAATTATCCGTTACAAAAGGAAGAATACCAAGCCTTTTAAATACATTAAATCTTATGATTATTTCATCATCATTAATTATAATAGCAACGATACTAAAAGAAAATTTATATTTATGTGCTGGTCTTGCAATTCTTGCACGACTTTTACAAGGCGCTGCAATTGGCGGAGAAGTAACGACTTCAATATTATATATTTATGAAATATCAAAAAACAAAGCGACAGCAATCGCTTTTGCGGGTCTTGGTTCTGCTCTTGGAATGGGACTTGCAACATATACACCCGCTTTACTAAGCGGTATTAAATCAATTGATAATAAGATTTATATTTCATATGGCATTTCGATTGCTTTATCAATTGCTGCTTTATTTATAAGAAGATCATTAATTGAAACAAAAGAGAATAATAATGGAGTTAAAATAAAATTAAACAAAGAATATTTTTTATTGTCTCTAAATATTTTTAAGTACGTTTTTCCTTTTGTATTCTTTGTTTATTATATTTTCTTAGTTTTTCCTACATATTTAAAAGATAATTTTAATATATCAAGTGAAGTTTCAGAGTACTATTTAACATATTTTAGTTTCTTTACAGGTATTGCTCCAATATTTTTTGGAATTATTGCAGACAGAATTGGTATTGAAAAAGTTTTAAAATGGACAATTATTTCAACTATTCTATATATTCCTTTATTCATTTTTATCAAAAATCCAATTTTTCAAATCAACGCTATTTCACTTTTAATGTCAGCTTATTTTTCCGTAGGTTTTACAAAACTATTTACAAAAACAACTATGGATAATTTATACCTTTCATTCCCTGTGCTTTACAATTTAATTGTTGCTATAATTTCGTCACAAATAATCTTACTCTTTAGCTTAAATATTGACCACGATGTTGTTTTTATTATATCAATTTGTTTAATGTTCATAATTGGAATAAAAGACGTTTTTGTTTCAAAAAAAAATGTGCATAGCGAAGGGAAGAATGTCTATGGAATTTGAAAGAGTAACAACATCAATGGAAAAAAAATCAATTGATAAAGTTAAGGTTTTTAAAGATATCTTTAGAGAAATAAAAAATTCAAATTATGATAAAATCACATTTTCTTTTTCTAATTTGCAATCAAAAAATTGTATTTTAATAACTGAGAATTTTGAATGGCTTGACAAATACGTAAATGACAAATTATATCTGGAAGATCCAATTTGTGATTGGGAAGATTTAGCGTTATGCAATTTAAAAAGATTAACAAATAAAACAACAGAGTTTATTGATATTGATAAAGCGCATGACAATATAAACGGAAAAAAACTTAGGGAAATAAGAAGCCAGTTTAATATAAAATCTGGTGGTATTTCCGTTTCTTATTTTGATAATATTGTACTTTCAGTTGGATGGTGGTCATCTAATATTAATTTAAATTTCATGGAAAATTACGGATCTTCAGAGTCGAGAATTTTTTTTGAGAAATTAATAAAAGAAATACTTTTTATTTATTGTCAAAATAAAGGAATGATATTTAAAAATAATAATTGAAAATTTAGGGGTTTTTATGCTCGAATTAGACACAATAGGTAAAAGAGTTAAATACTGTAGAGAAATATCTAAACTTTCGAGAACAAAAATGAGTTCGCGATATAATATCAGTAATTCAACACTTAGCGCTTATGAAACTGACATAAAAAATCCCTCTGATAAAAGACTTAAAGAATTATTAGAAATATTTAAAAAAGAAAATGTAATTGTAAGTTACCAATGGCTCAAACTTGGAAAAGGAGATTTACCTAGAGAATTTAAATGTTTTGAAGTTAATAGTAAAAATAATTTTGATTATATTGATAGTATTGAGCTAATGAAACAAGAAGAAATGCAGATAAAAAATAAATATCCAAACGCTATTTTTTTTATATGCAATACTTTTGATATGGAACCAACAATTTTTTTTGGTGACTGGATTTTTGGGCTTCCAATCAACATTACCGATATTAAAAAATTTGAAAATTACCCTTTTATTTTTAAAATAAATGATGTAACTTATATAAAATATCTATCTAATATTAATACAGATGGCTCCTTAAATATTGTAGGTCTGAATCACAAGAATTCAAAAAATGATTTTTATTTACAAAATATAATCCCCTCCGAAGTCGCGCCAATTTTTTGGACAAGAAGAAATCCAGATAATTTCATGTAAAAAGGTATATAAAATGAATTTAAAGCTAGCTGAAAAAAAAGATATTGAAAATTTAATTAACATAACAGAACAAGCTCGGACTACTCTAGGATACCCCGAAAGCTATGTTATTCCCTTTAGGAAATATTTAAATGAATATTTTAAGGATAAACAAATATTAAAAGACAGAATAACAATAATTAATTATGATGATAATCATAAACCAAATGGTTTTATTTCTTTTTATAAATTAAAAGACGAATCTTTAGTTGAAATTAGTTACTTATTTATATTGCCCGAATATCAAAAAAAAGGTGTTGGCTCAATGCTTATAAATTCATGCGAAGATATTGTTAAAAAATTTGATGTAAAAAAAATTAAATTAGGAGCGGAACCAAAATCAATCGAATTTTATTTTAAACATGGATATATAAAAACAGAAGAAGTATTACAATCGGCTGTGTTTAGCGATTTAACATATCCGTACGTTGAAAAGCATTTGTAAATTAATTACTTTTTAGTTCTAATCCAACCCAATAACCCTGTCTCTTTTTGCAAAATCCCCTGCATCTCTTTGGCCATTTTTAAAAGCTCACTTTTTAAATCTTTATTTTCGGTTTCAAACCTCTCGCAACGTCGCCGCTCATACTCCAATGCCTCTTTAAGTATGATCACCGTATCACTCTCCTGTTGTATAATAGGTTGTACCACTTCAGTACGGGGTGCTACACTTCCGTTGCTATCCTGTAGTAATAACAGTAGATCATTTTTATTGATCAACTTGTAGCCCTCTGGTGATGTTGTGTATTTTAAAGTTCCACTCTCTAACCAACGCCTAATTGTAGTTGCTGACTTACCACTATGTTTTGCTGCACCATTAATTGTTAGTATCTCAGTTGATCTATTACTTGCCATATATACGTACCCCCAACGTTAGATCATTAGTATAGCATACCATGTTGATCTACAGTTCAAGCAATAAATAAACATGCGTTACTTTATAGCATAAATTATATTTATAAATTTATATACAAATGATTTAATATTGAAATGTAAATAAAGTGACACTAACTTGACTAAAATTTATTTTAACATTACAAATGAATAGTTAGTGTCACTTTATTTACATTTAATTTACACATCAGGAGAAAATCATGCGCCAGTCATCCGCTCCAAGTTTTATTTGTCCTGTTCCACGAGAACCAGTTATTTTGTGCCCTAACTCTATAGTTATAGAAGATGACGGCATCGAATATCTCGTTGGTAAAACTGCACAACTTGACGCCCCAGAATCGGCTAGAGCTATCGGAGGATCTCTAGCAACTCCACAGTACAGGAGGCTTTTAAAAGCAATTGTTGCAATGTCTCTTGGTGCTGGTGAGCACAACGTAGCTTTAGCTTTAGCCGTAGCTCAAAACTGGATCGACAAATTTCGTGATAAAGCTGGATCAATTAAATTAACAAAAGAAAATACAGAATTACTTAAAGAAACATTAAAAGAAATAAAATTCAGAAAAGGATCTTCAGACTCACCAATACAAATATGCAAAGTGAATTTTGCTATTGAACCCACCGTTTACTTCGAAACTCAAGCCGTTACGTTTTGCATACCCAACGCTTTAAAAACTTATGCACTTTGGCAAATTGGTCACGGTGATAAACAACAAGCTGTTTTATTGGATGGTAGGCCTGCCACAAACGCTTTGCAAAGAGTCGAAGGCTTAAGCGGCGCAATTAAAAGGTTTGCAAAAAATACAGGATTAACCGAGGCGGAAGCAATTAAAGCTTGGCAATTAGGAACAAGGCCAGAATCAGATGAAATGAATGGAAAACGAGTTGATTGTACAAACGAAAAAAAGAAGGCTGCGAAAGAATATTTTTCAACATCTGTAAGTAAATTATTAAATAGCATGCAAGATTACCGTGAACGAGTAAGAAATATTGTTCTATCAGGTGGAGCAGCTAAAGATGAAATTGCAGTAGAAACGCTAAAAAATGAGGTTGAATCTACTGGATGGTACAAACTGCATGTAATAAACAATTTACCTAAAAAAGATGACAGATGTGAAGATCCTGTCTTTGTTTGCGCTCATGGTTTAGCAAGTGCGCCATTTCTTCAGCAACATGAAGGCATCAAACTTGGTTTAGATGTCGGTAATTTTGCGTTAAAATCAGTAACAATCGGAGAATAAAAAAATGGGAACTAGAATAACAATTGAAGATTCAAAAAATGAAGCAATAAAAGAGCTAATTGATGTATTAAATGGTAATGTTACGCCTTTTAAATTACCAGCAATGATGAATTGGCCAGACCCTAGTAAAAAACGCGCGCAATCAGAACGAGCATTAAGGCTTATGCTTGCTGGATTAGATATAATAAAAAAAGAGTATCCAGTAGAAACAATAAGAGAAATAAATGATATAAAAAAAACTGTAATAAACGAAGCGGTTAGAACTGAAGGTTGGTAATTAGCAACTAATAAAAATCAGGAGATTTTAAAATGATAAAAAAAGGATTTTTTATTGCAGCGTCATTGATGATTATAGGTTGTGGTGTTAAAAACGGTAAAAAAAATAATATTAATAATGAAACTTCATTAGACAGTTATGATCCTAGCAAAGAATCGCCAGCTATTAATTTACCCCCAAAACCTCCTGTTGTTCCTGAAATAAAAGAAGATGTAGATGCTGTTAGATTAATAGGAGAAGGTAAAAATTATAAAATTTCTGAAGTTGATTATACTGATCATAGAACATTTTTAAGAGAAAATATAAGACCCATAAGTGTTTATTATTCAAATATTTCAGGAAATTTTAATATTAACGTAAAAAAATTAGATTATAATTTAATTAAGATTACATATTCAGGTATAGCTTATTTACAAAATGGTAGCGATATAAAAGCGATTATAGATTGTACAGAAACAGCAGAATATGAAGCGGAATTTTTTGGTAGTAGCTATTCCCCTATAAATGCAAAATTAATAAAAAATGGCTGTAAAGTAACAGGTCTAATGTTGTTTCCTGAATTCAAGCAAAAAATAGGATGGCTCGAAGAAAAAGATTTTTTTACAAGGATTGGCGTTTCAACCAATCCTAACGTTAGAGAGAGTGAAGGCTGTTTTTTTGACTTTATTGAGAATTAGAGCATTTTGGAGATTTATAATTACTTACATCTTCATCTCTTGATAACGAATATTGATATTTTAAATATTCAAGAGGAAGTTTTGCAGATCTAAATTTATCATTAGCAATTTCTATTCCATTTGAATATAAATTTTCAATAGTATTTCTACTTGTATCTGAAATATCAGCCATAATTGTTGATAAATTACCATATAAAATAGTTAGACTATTTTTTAAAGAAGTAGAGCCAACACCCCAAGACGCGCTATTTTTTAATATATAGTTTACAGTTCCAACTTGTTCGCCTGATAAATTACCTATTATATTTTGTATTTGCTGTGAAATTTTATTATTACTTTGCCCAGAAATACTTTGTAAAGCAAATTGCAGATTCCTTAACTGCAACTTTAATTGATTAATAGGCAATGTTCCGTAGTTATTCACCATACTTTGAACTAGATAAATAATAATTTGAGATTGCGAGATTTGGGTATTTAGCACACCCATATAACATGCGTCTTTAATCAAATTATTAACCGTTTCTTGTGTTAAATCAGCTTGAATATCCTTAATATGTAAATTACAGTCCCTTACAAACTGAGCTGATTTTGTTTTGTACGGATTAATATCCACAACCGATAACTTACCTGCTGAAGTTATTTTTAATTTTGTTTCATCATATTTAAATGGTGCAAAGGTTCCAGAAGCAGACTTAACACCAATATATTGGCTGATATTATCGCTACAACTATAATTATAAGTTATTTCATAATTCAAATTTACATCGCTTCTATTTTTTAGTGAAGGGATATTTTCTAAATCACCCGTTACAGCACTACAAAAATCGTAAGTTCCATCAGGGTTATATTCGCAATTCATTAGCTTATCACCAATATTTAAAGCAAATAAATTTTGAAATGAAATTAAACTAAATAATAAAGTAATAGATTTTTTTATAGTACTCAAGGCAATTCTCCATATAGTTTTAAATATTTATTTCTGAAATATTGATCGGGTGATGTATCATTTTTAGCTAATTCCGCTAATCTATTTTTAAAAGTTCCTTTAGCAATTGGTTTTGCAGTATGTTTAATTTCGGAAAAGCTAACCTGAGTTTTAAACACTTCACCTATATCTTGTACTTGTAAAAATATTTTCTCTATTTCCATCAATGGAATTGGAGCTAACCAATTATTATTTGGAACAGAGGTGTACGCTCTAAAATAAAATGGTTTTAAATCATTTTTATTTATATCGGTTGTTAACGATATCATCATTGGCGTATCCCAAACGATGGTTTGTGGTCCATACGAATTTCTGGCTAAAATAGTGCCATCAGAGCTAATTAGTTCAACTATAAAAAAATTACCGTTATTTGGATGCGAACCTACATAGCCATTCCATTCACCAAAATATCCATTATTACGCGCTCTGAATGTAACTTTAGTTTGTCCGAAAACTTTAACAGTTGATGCGTTTGTTTTGTAATTTAAAAGATTCGTTTGTGCAATAATTCCATTAGGTGAATTTGACCAAACCCCCGAATATGTAAACATATCATCATAAACACCCGAATTGTAGCCACAATATTTATGCCATTTTGATCCACTTTTATGTGCATTATACCAGTCTGGTGTTGTACCAAGACATGAATTGCCACTGCTTGCAATTTCATATGCCGTCATAGTTAAACTTTTAGATCTTGAATCTGTGCAAATTGTTCCACCATTTGGTGCTATGGCACAATCCGCATATGCTTTTCCGCCACAAGAAATTGCTAATAAACTTAAACAACTTAAAATAATTTTTCTCAATTTTATTTAATCCTCATAATGTAAATTGTCGTTATATTTTCTGGTTCTATATTAAATTTTTTATAATTTGTTACACCCGATGTCTGCGCGTTTTCTAGCACGTCATTTATTGCGTCTCCATATACGCCAGATGTAAACATCTCTGTTAATACTGTTGGGGAATTTATTAACCTCATAGTATCACCGCTTCCGCCACTACTTGCTATTCCTGAATATTGAAAAACATTGTCTTGATTTGGCTGTGAATTTTTATCTGCATTAGTGTAAATATATTGTTCTAATACTTTTTGAGCACCATTTATTTTTATTTGATATTCGCCAGTTTTATGTGTGTGTGAATAATTGTGAGTATGATTAAAATCTGCACTATGTTCACTATTTCCTTGTTTTTTATTATCTTCTAATGAACCTTTTAAAAATAAATTGTTATTTAAATTTGGTATTATTTTCCCATTAAAAGAAGAACTTTGATCATTAATTTTTTGACCATTACATAAAACAAATCCAAATTCATCCGCTTTTTCTAAAGCAACACATTTATAACCACCAAGACTAGGAAAAGTCGGTAAAACAATTCCTACAGGTACGCCAACAACAGAAACTTTTTGCAATTGTTCATCAAGATAATGTAACCATTTTGCCGTTAGATTTTTCCAATAATTTTCCCATTCCCTTGGTGGAACTTCATTTATATCCCAACCATTTTTTATTTTTTCTAGCGGATATTCTACTTTTGTAGGTGTATTATTAAATCCATTTTTATTATTTTCGACACACCAATCGGGAAACACATCAGGTTTATTCATTATTTAATTCTCCAATTAAAGAAGCATAACCGCCCCCTTTGTTATTATTAGTATTATTATATATTGTTCCATATCCATTAAATTTATTATTATTAAAACCAAATGGCTTATCATCTAAGGTATATTTTAAATCAAGAGAAACACATACACCCACTGAGTTAGCGATATATTTATATTGATATAAAGAGCATTGTGAATTATTTGAAAACAATTCGACTCTTGCGGGGTATGTTTCTTTATAAACAAATTTATTATTATTTAAAATTATTTTAGCTGCTGATAATATAGATAAAATAGTACCATCTGAATTATCAAGAGCTATTTTATTTAAAACTTTCTGTTTATAATCATCGTCATTCAAATCATTTCTTAATACGTTTCTTATCTCGCCATTTGAATCTATTTGTTTACCTATCGCATTTTTCAAACTCCTATTATTATTTAATTGCTCAAGAGCCTCTTCTATTTCATTTAACTCAATCATTAAACATTCGACTAATATATTAATTATTTTCTTATTTTTAAATTGATGTAATAACTTTTTCTTTCCTTCAATTATATGATCTATTTTTTTAAACATTTTTAATAACCATAATATCATTTACACTGAATGACGGGTATTCAGTCCTACCGATTTGAACTTCACTTTTAAAAATGTTTTCATCTTTTCTGGAAAGTGTTAAATTTATTCCTTTAATTCCTGAACAACTGTTAAAAATTGAACCGAAAAACTTTTGATCAATTAAATTTTTATTTATTCCTAATTTGTTGCCGTAATTTAGGACAGCATTTTTTATTAATTGTTCACCATTTTCGGGGAATTCATCAAATATTTTTATTTCAATTTTAACAATAACTGATACTTCAACAGGACGTGAAAAATAAATATCAAGCCATTGATTATCAATTAATACAGGGATTTTCTTAGATCCGTAAGTTTCAATTCCACCAATTTTATTTTCTGAAATTACTTTAGCTATTTCATTTTCGTCTCCTCCTTCGATCAAAACTTCAAATGCTTTTGGCGGTATGCCATCTAAAGATTTTCTATCGCTTTTATTTTCTTTGACATCTACATCTGAAACCCCCCTTAAATTTCTTAATTTCGCTTTTAAAGATGGGATTGTATTTTGCCCTCTCAGTGCTCCTGATTTTTTAATTCTAATTTTATAGTCAGTGTCAGACTCTAAAAGCCTGCCTATTGATTTTGGACGCTCAAAATTATTCGCTGAAATTAGCCCATTAACTGGTGAAACAATTTTATTTAATGTATCAACAGGGCAAAATATTGAGCCATTGTTCATAGCGTAAAATAAAGATTTATTTGTTACGTTTTCAATCAATTGGTTTTGATCTACATAAGGATCAAAAGGAATGAAATTTTTTGAACTTATTGTGTATGTTGAATCTTTTTGAGTAATAATATAATTATCATTACTGAATTTATTAACTAATTCCCTGCAAACATCATTAGCCTTGTCTCCTGCTTTAGCAATGTAAGAAACTTCGTAGCCATCGACTACGGTTGTATAAATTTTATCTTTAATTACATTGTCGTTTATTTTTGCTGTAAATTCTATACAATTCGATTTATTTAAAATAACATCATCTACTAAATAAAATAGTTCATTATTAGCAATACATTTTAGTAAAAAGTTTTTTTCTATTTTTGTCCCAATTTTTCCTTTTAAAGCAACAACTGTTTTTGTACAATCTGCTTCAAGCCTTTCAGCCGAAACATGCAAGGCGATATCGTCAACATTTTTTCCCTCTGAACTATCTAGTATCTGACCGTCATAAACTTCTTGAACTCCTTGCCACGCGTCCGCTATTTCACTAGAAAACACATCAATAATATTTCCAAGAAGCTTATCTTCTGTTTCTATTTCCTCGCCTATTTCTTCAATTTTAAGTTTTAAATTATTTAATATATTTAATTTTATTTCATCAAACCTTTTAATATTTAAACCTTGTGGAGTTAAAAAAGAACTCATAAGCTTGCCTCTAATGTAACAATATCTTTATTTTTAAATTGAATATTAGCTTTATACTCATATGTTTTTTCGTTAATTTCAGAAACAAAACTATCAAATTTTATAAAATCTTTTATGCGTGATAGTTCACTTTTTATAAACATATCTATTCGTTCTTTTTTATTACGCTTATTAAATATTTCGGTGAAGTAGGGGACTCCAATATTTACATCAAGAAAATATTCGCCTCTAATCGTGTTTAATCTAATTTTAACAGCTTGCGCTTTATCTTTTGTTAGCTGGATTTTTCCATTTATTAAAGCGATATCACCTGATTTATCTAAAAATATATCAACCATTATTACACCGTTGGACTTGGCGGAGAAGTTGAAGCAGGACCCGAAAGAACACCAGCATGAACATGTTTTGCTAGTGAAACTGTTTCTTTTGCTGCCGTAACATCTTCTCCTGCGCTTATTTTCGTTTCAGCTTTTAGCGAACTGCAAACAACATTTTTACACTCAATATCGCCATTAAATTTTGATATTGACGCATCAATTGTTACTTTTTCAGTTTTTATATTTGCATTTTTGCATTGAATATTAAGAGCTTGTTCACTTTTAATTTCAATTGATTTTGCAGCTTCGATTGTTACTTCATCGCTGCTTTTTATATTTAAAGGCTTTTCTGCTGAAATGTATATATGCAAGCTGCATAAACGCAAAATATTTTTACCGTGGCGTATTTCAATAGAATCTTTTTCAAATGGCTCTATTTTTTGCCTTGCTCTTAAGCATGGAAAAGCTACTGCATCGGATAAATTAAACTTTCTAATATCATCGGGATCTACAACGTCCCCGTCCGAATGTAGCCAGCCGTCTATAGACCGCTCAGAAATTAAAACTAGGACAGTGTCGCCCTCAGACACTGGCAATCCGATCACGCAATCTTTCGCTGCATAAAAAAGAATTGGCACGTCATGAAGCACGGGCAGATCTAAAACCGTCCCATCTCTAAATTTTTTTTTGATAGTTGGCTGCAAGTCGGCCACTTGCCTATCATGATCATATCTCAAAATTTTTGCAGGAAAGCTTGTGTGTATTTCGTTTAATATTTTATCAACATGTGCATGTATAACTTCACTAATCGAACTCATTTTTAATTTACCTCAACACCAAAACCTTTAGTTAACCAATCGCCGCTTAAATAATTTCCCTTGTGTTCAACCTCAACAATTTTAAAAGCAGCGTTTACATCTTTTTCATTATCTATTTTGATCATTGATAATATTTTAATTCCACCAGTTAAATAGGCTTCAAAATTAACACCATCCACTGGCTTTTTTTCTTCTTTTAAAACTACAGGGTCATTTTTTGTTTTTTCGGCAGTAATCAGTCCGCTAGAATAATCCAATAAAATTCCTAACATTTGAGTTGACTTATTATTAGCAGAAACAAACAAAAGATTATTTTCAATTGAAAATGACATATTTACACTTGCTAATATATTCGCTAATTCTGACCTTACTAATCCACAACAACTATAACCATTTCTATATATTTTACTTGATAATATATCGGAGTTATAAACACTCCCCATAGCCATTTCATTTTCACTTTTTAAAAACTCAGAACATAAATAATTAACAATTGTTAAGGCATTTGTTCCAGCAGGAAAGGACTTTGAAACTTTTGAATCTCTTGCAGCAAGGAAACCTTCGACCGCTTCTATATTTGTTTCGTATTCAATACCTGTGTGTTTTGATGATGATTTTGTTATCTTACCTTCAAATATTGTCGTTACATCATCTTTATAACCTGCCTTAAAAATAAGGACTAAATTTTTCTTTGAGGACAAAATATTTCTATATTCTGTGTCAAGATTAATTATTTTAATTTGCATAGAATTTAATTTTTTATCATTTTTAATCGTTTTCTTAATAGTAAACTCAATTTCATTTTCTGAAATTTCAAAACCAGATTGCCCAAGCTGTCCTATTGTAAGAAAATATTTTCTATCGTACTTAATCATATTTATTCTCTTTTATTTCTTGAATTTCTTTTTCTGTAAGATAAAATAATTTAAAATCTTTTCCAAAACTATCTAATGTAGGCAATAGTTCAATATTTTTAATATTAAAACCGATAATTTCACCTTTAAATAAGTTTTCAATTTTAAATCTTTTTACTAATGGAATAAAAGGCAATATTTTTATATTTAATAATATGTTTTCATTTCTCATGTTCTTTATTGTTAGTCGCCAGCGTTCGTCTCTTGTGTTCCAACAAAAATCTAAAATGTAAGCCTGATTATCAAACGATGTTACCTGTGTAAAATATGAACTATCTGCATTTATAATTATTTCGTTAAAGTCTTTCACAATGCACCACCAAAAATATTTGCAGCTTTTTTAACTCCTTCTTTTCCTGACTCATAAATTTTAGTAACAGCACTTTTTTTCTCTTCTGGAGCCTTTTTAACGTCATTCTTTCCCGTGTCTTTTTTCTTCTCAACTTTAGGTTTTTCTTTTGCTTTTGGCATTTTTGTAGTTTTTGATTTTACAAAAATAAGTTGCTTCATTTCTAGTTTAAATTGAAATGAATTTCCTGTTTCTTCTGTCTCATCATAATCAAATTTTGTTAAAACGAGGTCTTTAATTTCTTCACGGTCAGAAAGAAATAATGAAAAAACTTCTTTTGATTTATTAAGCTCTTCTAAGTATTTTCTGCCTTCTGAAATATAATCATTTTCATCATTTTCTTTAACTTCAATTGTTGAATTCGATGTTGTATTCCCATTTATTAGTTGATCAATTGCGTTAAAAAATCCGCTTTTTGGTTTTACTTTTATTTCATCATCATTAGCATAAAAAGAAGGAGTATTTGATATAATGCAATCAAGACTTATCTTTAAATTTTCTAATGTTCTCATATCCGACGTAGTATTGCCGTTACCAATTGGCTTTTCTGAGACTTTAGCACTGTGCGATGGTGAATATTTATTGCAACAATGAATATCAAGCGAGTTCCCGTTGCTATCCATAATAAAAGCAAATCCCATTAGCCGCCTCCTGTAGCATCTGCAAGTGAAAGCGAATAATGAGAATCTATTGCATCGGTTAAATGCAATTTAATTTTTGAAGCTAAATCATTTTCATTTAAAGCATTATTTGATGTTACGTTTATATTAATATTTGGTGAATATGTACTTGTTACATTATTGTTAGGTTTTTGCATTGGATAAATCATAGGAGCGGCTGATCTATAGTCACGATAATTTTCAGCTTTAGGAATAACATTTGCTAATATTTCATTAAGTTTAGGTTGATTTATTTTCGGGCTAATCTCAACAAATTCAGCTTTTATATTTTCAAATACTTTTCCTAGCTTTCCTGATATTTTACTTGCAAATTTAATTATTGGGTTTATCACATACTCAAAATATTTATCTTTAATTGTAGTAAATATATTAATAAGAAAATCTTTGACTATGGTAAAAGCACTAAAAATATTTTTCCCTATTATCAGACCAAAATCAGCGAATTTATCAACAAATTTTTTAGTTATAGATTGTAACCATAGAGATATTTTAGTTCCAAATACTGAAAATTTGTTAACCCATTCAATTGAATTATTATAAATCCAATTTGATATTTTAGTTCCTAAATTTGAAAACCAGTTTAAAAATGAGTTAAAAAGCTCTTTTAATTTATTAACAACTAATCCAAAAACAGATTTACCACCTTGAAAATGGGTCATGATATCTTCAACTAATAAAGCAATAACAGCAACAACGGCAATAACTCCCGCAACAATTAACCAAAGCGGTAGAGTCATTAGAATTTCCGCAATTGCCGCTTTTCCTGCTGCAATAGCAAGTAAACCATCAACTATAATCATAATATTTGTTACAACAATATTTGCTAGCATTGCAATTTTATTTGCATTTAATGCTAATGTTATAGCGGTAATTGCGCCAACAACTGACCACATAATAGCAGGAGCTTTTTTAAACGATTCAAAAAATCCTTCAATTATATATCCCGTAATTTCAATAACAGGTTTTAAAGCTTTCATTGTTAGCGAAAAAAAATTTAATGCTTTAACCGCTAGTTTTGTAAAACCAGAATTTCCTATTTGCTCTTGCAACAAAAAAATTTCATTTTTAAAATTAATTAATGCAGCTTTTGGGCTTTTTAAATAAGCTTCCACACCATCTTTATAGACCGAATAACCAGAGTCACTTATAAGCTCTGCTCGTTGTTCGGCTGTCATCCCTTTTAATTTTGCATCAGCTACTTTTTTACCACCGAGTCTTTTTTCAATTTCCTGCAAAATAATTGTGTCATCGCCTAGCTCTCGTTGCTTTAATTCAGCCATTGAAGCAGTACCAGCGATAAAATCAGTCACCCCTTTTTGCACTCGTTGCAACGTTGCTGGATCACTTATGCTTGCACCAGCATAAGCAACTTGTAATTTTTTGTAGACTTCTAGTGATTTATCCACGCTAATATCAGAGAACGACATCTGCTGTTGGAATTTACCGAATTCATCTGTTAAATGCTTTATCGACATTCTTGATTTATGGGCGAAATCAATAACTTTTTGCAACTGAGCCGTTGCTATTTCTGGGGATTTTGTCGCATTAATAAGCTGGTTTTTAGTATTTTCAAGACCTGCGTTTACGTCAAATGTTTTTTTGATTGCTTCAAATCCTACAAATCCAGCAATAACTAATTTTAATTTACCCATTACAGCAGAAACTTTATCAACAGATTGTCCAAATTTATCAACGGATTCTCGGCCTTTATTCATTTCATTTTCGATATTGGTCATGCCGTTTTTTTCAAAATCAATTGTAAACTTAGCAAAAAAATCAGCTAATAAATTACTTGCCATTGTTATATTTACTCTCTATTTCTTTATTATATTGGTATTCAAATTCTGCATTTTTCTCAAACTGCTCTAGTGTGTCCATAATATCTTCTAGTGTAAATTGATTAAATAATTGCGTCTTTGATATTTTATACTCGTAACAAATGCGCATTATTGCGGGGTCAGTTGTACTTTCTTCAGCCATTCTACGAGAGAGTGACTTGACCCAACTACTCGCTCGATCACTCCCCCGATATCTTTTTTTAGGATTTCAGATAAACAATTATGCTTAATGATATGAACAAATAATTCAATAATTGTTAGAACAGACATTTCATTTAATTTTTTTTCATCTATTCCAAAATTATTTTCAGAACACTTTTTTACAAAATAAGAAACTGTATCAAAATCTAATTTATTAATTATTTTATCTATAATTGCGTCAATATCTTTGTCTTTATTTTCTAATTTATAGCTAGTTGTTTTTTCCACTTGCTTAAAGCTGCTAGCAACAACACTTAAAGAAGATAAACATTTCATCATTAAATCATATCTATCTTTTGTCCCTAACCTGTGCACTTTGTAAGTATGATCATCAATTTTTAATTCTAAAATATTTGTATTTTCCATTTTTAATCTTTAACTCCCGCAATATTTATTCTTAAATCTGTTAAGCTAAATTCCCATTCAATCGCTTTTTCATCCGCATCAACTTGTAGTTCTGGCCATTTAACAATGCGACCCATTGCAGTAACGGCCGTTGCTCCATTCGTGTGTCTTAAGACAATTGGAATTCTTTTTGTTCCGTTTGTGACTATTTCATCTGCATTTAATAAACCAGAAAACGCTAGATTTGTTGGAGATGTTGAAAATATATTTAGCTTCATAGTTCCCGTTTTATTTGGGTTTTTTATTTCTACCACATCCCCTTTAATTCCACTTTTTAATTTATAAACCTCGACAGAGCGTTGAATTTTTATAGCTGTCCCATCAGAAAAACCGTCAACTTCAGCACCACCGATTAGCAAAATGTAACATTCTGGATTGTAAATCATTTTTATTTCCTTATATTTTATATATAACTTTTGCTTTTATTTTAACAATAGATCCGAGCACTGTAAACTCGTAAGAAACATCTGATAAAACACCATTAATTTTATCATCATCAGAAATCTTGCTAATATCAGGCATATTTATTTTATAATTTTCATCAATTATTTTTTTCGTTTTTGCAGCATAATCAAGAAATTCAATAAATTTAGATTCTAGCTGCATAAGTCCAACTTTAGAATATAAAATTTTATCTTTTTTAGTTAACAACGAGTAAAAGCATTCCTGAATTCTTGCATTAATAAAATCCATAGTTATTTTAATATCAATAAAATTTCCAGCAGAAAATTTTCCATACCTTAAAACATTTATTCCCGAAATTTCTTCATAGGTGTTAACGTTTTTAGATTCCAAATTATTATATTTAGTTGTTGAAATATAATCGGGTTTAATTCCTACAATTGTTTTATACGCAAGCGTTGCTGTTCCTGCATCATATGCCATAGCAAGTCCAATCGCTCCCATTTCAGGATATTTGTCTGAATCATTTGAAAAAATAATTCCTGAACTTTTAAAAGAATTTTTCTTAAGTAAAGAACCAATATCTTTTGAATTTTCTTTATATGGGGTATCACTAACATCTTTTGAATTTGTTGATGTTAAAAACATTTTTTTTGTTGTTTCAATGTATCTTGCAACATTTAAAACATCATCAGGGGTTTTTGAATAAATCCCTAACGCATACCATGAGTTATTTACATCTGTTATTTTTGTAATACATGTTATTATATCATCGACACTTTTATCATCTTTTTTTGTAAGAGGTGCCACCATTAATTTACTTGGCCGCGGACTTTGTGCAAAATATGAACTAGCTGCAATATAAGCTTTATCTGTTATTAAAAAACCATCTGCAATTAATTCTTTTGGTTCCTTATAAAACCTAAACATATCTGTAAATGTTTGCGGTGCTGTATCAGCAATAAATAAAGCAATGTTAAAACTTGTTTTATCTGGTGCTTTTAATTCGCTTATTACTGTTAATTCCATTATATCATCAAGATTTGCCATTTATTTCTACCTTTTTAATAAAATATATTTTTTCTTTTATTTCTTCTATTGTCTTAAAATAAGCTTCAAAAGTTAATCTTGGTTTTATTGATTCTGTTTCATTTAATTCAGTTGTATTTATAATTGCTGAATTTTTTAACCAAGAAATATTTAAATTTATTAACTCATTTCTTATATCCGAATTTGATTTTAAATTAATTAATTTTATTGCCATTTCACTTGCATTTTGTCCTAAACAATCAAATTGTAAAACCATATTCATTCTTTGTTTTTTATAAATGTATTGATTATCTTGATTTACTTTTTCAGAAAAACCTACAGGTTCATAGGAAAGTAATTTCATACAAGAATAATCATTTAAAGGTTTTTTAAATTCTTGTTCTGAATAAACAACATATTTAGTGTCTAAATATTTAGATAATATTTTTTGAATGTCTCTCATTTGTTTAATGATTATCATTGATAACCTCATAACTAAACGCAATACATTCAAAATGCGAAGACCTGCCTATATCATATTTATCTATAATTTTAACTTCGTAATCTAAATCATTATAGTTAAATTTATCTTTTATTTTAAACTCATTTTTAAGGTCTGATATTAAAATAATAGATGATTTTATATTTTGTAAATCTCTATCAATAGTCAATCTATTCCCTTGATATGGCTGACAAGTAGCATATAATTCTATTTTTTCATTGGTATTTATTTGATATATACCTTCAACAAAATCACCAACGGAACGAGTAACAATAAATTTTTTAGGCTTGATAGTTTTCACTTTTCAACCCTCCAGCTTACAGATCTTCTAAGCTGCCCTTTTTCAATTAATGGACGGCTAGAACGCTTTTTATTTATTGTTCTTTTACTATTTTCTTTAAAATTCCCGTCCGTAAATTGCTTTTGAATTTCCTGCATAGCAAAAACGCCCACTTTTCTTAGTGCAGGTCGGAACCCTATTTTTAAATTAATTATGTTTTTAAACGCATCTTCTAATTGCGATTTAAAATTATTATTCTTAATTAATGCTTGACGCATAAATGGACGAGAGGGTATTTTTTTATTTCCATACTCATTAATTTTGGCAATAGTTGCTAATGTTAGTTTTGAATTTTTAGCTTTTTGCCCATCAAAAAAACCAACTTTTAAACAGGCTCCTGAAGCTTCAAGAAGGGCTTGCTTTAATTTATTAAACTTTTCTTTATTTATAATGATTTTAGTTGTCATTGTATCTCTTCACCCTTGGATTATCACCAATAAAATCATCAAATTGAGGTTTAACTAAATTCCTATCACGTTGATTTTCTTGGTAATCTTTCTCATAAACTCCCCCTATATATATACTGGGAGCCTCGCATAGCTTGGTTTCATATTCTTTTAATAATTGCCTATAATTTTCAGATAGTTGAGAGTATTTGAAAGAAACTTTTCCATTAGTTTCGTCGATATATCGTGAAAATTTTGCTAATAAAATTTTGCAAGCTTCGGTAACTAAACAGGCTGTTGAGTTATATTTTTTTATAAGAAAATTTATTTCTTGATCCGACAATAGAGCGTCAGCCTCGTCCGTGTCTTGTAGCAAAAATCGGATCTCATCTAATTTTGATTTTGCAGGGTCGCCCGAATACGAAAATGCCATAATTTATACCATTTCAAAAATTTAATGTTTTTTAAGAGATTTTAACGTTTCTTTATTTTTTACTAACTCATACTCATTTTCTTTTTTTTCTTCTTTAAAAATGCCATTTAAATCAATTTTATAAAGTAACGCTGTTAGCTCTAATTCTTTTTTATTGCCGATTAGTTTTTTAGTGTAATAAATTTGTAACGCCCAATTACTAAGCAAATTTGGATCTATTTTTTCGCCAAAGCTAAAAATACGGCTACCGATTGCTAGACCACGGGGTACTAGCAAAAAAAGATCTTCCGATGTTGTTACTTTATAGTTGTTCATATTTTATTTTTCTTTTTTAACAATATTAGATAAAAAGAAACCTAGTTCTTTTCCAATTAATTTATGGTTATATGCTTCCCAAGTTTCAACGACGTAGCAGGATTTTCTTTCGTCAAAATATCTTTTTGTTCCTACGCTTCCGTTGCCTGCATTTGCACTAAAAGAATTGCCCGCAAACATTGATTCTTGGACACCTGTATATTCAAAAGTATAGCCAGAAGCGGGAACTTCAAGCCCTGCTTCTGGAGGAACGTAACAGAGCAGTGCAGAATTTGGATCGCAAACATATGTATTACCATCTACATTAAAATTACCGTTAGGACTCAAGTTGTGCACAGCTTTACTAATATAAATATTTTCTAGCTCAAATAAATTTTTAAGAACATTAATATTTGCTTTTGAAGGATTATCATTTGATCCAGAGTGAATGATACGAGCAATAATTTCTCGATGCTCAAGCAAAGCATCAAATACATTGTAACCCAATATCATTGTATTAGGAGTTAAAGTTGTTCTTAAGTGAATTGATGATTTAGCACTTTTTACGTCTTTAATCGGTGAGGATGTTTCTTTATTCCAAAAATTAAATTTTGATTGATTATTTGCTGTACTCTCAACGCCTTCAACATCATTTTGCCAAAGTCCTTTTGTGAAAAAAGCTTTTGCAAATTCTCTTTCTCTTTTAATTAAAAAATTTCTTGCTAATGTTTTTGTTGCAACTTTTTCAACATTTTGAACTTTATCTATTTCTCTCATTTTCTCTGTTGAAATTTCAACACCCAATTTAAATGTAGGGCAATAGTAAGAAACGGGCGAAGCTAATGTAATATCAATAATTGGAGCCTGCCCTTTTGGCGCAACTTGTTCAACGTTTGATTGCAAAAATTGGCTTGAATCAAACTGATAATATACATCACTTCTTTCCTCTACAGGAACAGAAGGAAACACCTTGTCAGCTAAAAATTCCTCATCTTTCTGTAAATATGCAACTGATACATTTGTTAAAGCTTTTGCAAGCCTTAGTTTTGTTTTGATATCCACTTCCATTTTTATTTTCCTTTAATATTTTTTTGAATGTAAACTTCAATTATTTGTCCTTTTGTTCCCTTTTCTAAAGCTTTTCCTAAAACAATTTGATTTTCTATTGCTTTAATTGCGCAGCCATCCGCATCAGAAGCAAGAAAATCTCCTGTAGCTATTTCAGCACCACATTTAATTTGAGAAAAACCAAAATAGCGGACTAATACAGGACAATCTTTGTAATAATCATCTTGTGTAATTCCGTCAGCATCTTCCCCAAGTTTAGCTTTATAAATTTTTCTATCTTTAATACTGCAAAATCTATACTGTTCAATATCTTTTTCAGCTAAAATAAAATAGCCAATATCTAAGCCTGTTCCTGAAACTGTCATTTGTTACCTCTTATTTAGCATCCATAGCCATTGCATAGGCTTGCTCTTTTGTTAAATTTGGTTTTGATTTTAATATTTTTATTGCTTCAATTTCATATTTATCTAGATCTGTTGTTGTTTTATCTTCTGGGTTATCCGCGCCTACAGATTCAAAATCATCTTTATTTTTAATTGTACTTAAAGCGCATTTAAAAGCTTTTTCAATTGGAATATATTTTTCATCGTCATTTAAATACATATTTAATAAAGTTTCTTCTAAACTTTCATCAATAGCCATATGTTTTTTAATTTCAATAAAATTAGTTTCAAACTCCTTTCTTTTTGTTTCTTTTTGTGCTTTTTCTATTTTCTCCATTTTTTCATTTTGTTTTTTAATAAATTCTTTAAGAGCTGGAGAAGCTGATTTTAATAGCTCTATTTCATCATCGTTTTTATTTTCATCTTTTTTTGTTAAATTAAATTCAGATAAAAGTTTATTAAATAAATCTTTATCTTCAGAAAATGATTTTTTGATATCTTCAAAATCCATTTTATCTTTCCTTTTTGATAACGATAAAAAATATGTTTCGTTAGCAGGTATATCTACTATCGAAATTTCGTTTACTTTTAATACAGAGATTTCGGTTAGTTCATTAAATTTAGAATCTATGTTTTTTGATTTTTTGATTTTCTTGTGGCCGCCACCTTTTCCACCAATAGAAAAGCCGTTATATTTACCTTCTTTTATTTCATCTTTTAATTTATCAGTAAGAATTTCAAATTTTCCAACCCAAGAGCCTTTTTTAATTACTACATCATTAAATATCTCTTCATTTTCTAAAACTCTTGATTGAACCATTGATAAGTCATCTGATATTTTGTAGTGATTTTTTCCAATCTGTAGTTTTTTTTCTTTTAAAAAATCATTAGCTGCTTTTTCTATTGCTTGCTCTGTAAAATAATGACCTTCATAATCTACAACATTAGGTTGAATAATTAGGCCAGTAATATATTTAAAATCGTCGCTTACATCTATTGATTTTGTAACGTAACTAAAATAATCCATTTTTTTTCCTTTCAGATTAAAATAATAACTATGCAGCGGCAACCGTTATGCAAAATTGGAGACCTTGCAGAAAATCCGCTGCTAGCAATAAAATTTTCATTCATTTTTGCTTCCACATTATTTAAACTTCCGCACAAATGACATTGTCTTTCATCCCGTGCGGTCAACCATTTTTGAATTGTATTTGCTGAAATATCGCCATCTTCATACATTTGTTGTTGCATTAAATAACGACCATAAGAAACAGCTCTTGCCGATTCTGTGAGTGCTATATTTTCGCTTCTAATTTTAAGCATTGTTTTTGCTTTATTTTCTAATATTTTTGTAATCACATTTTGACTAGTATTATTAGATATTAAATTCTTTTCCAGTTTATTTAATGCCTCAACTTGAACCCTATTCAAGCCAATATTATTTTCTATTTTTTTTGCTATATATTTATATGATAATTGCTGGTCAAGACCTTCTCTTAAAATATTTTCGATATTTTCTTTTTGTTGATTGGTTATATTATCAATAAAATGTTTATCTATAAGCTTTAATTCTTTTGAAACAATTTCACGATCTAGATCTAAAATAACTTTTCTCTTTTTTTCTGTATTTTCAGCAGCTAGATTGATAGTGTTTAATATTAAAGGTTTAAATTGAGATAAATAATTTTTAAAATCATCGAATCGTGTTGCTTTAGTAAGCTTATTTAAATTTTTATCTTCTATGGCTTGAACAATATCATTGAAATCTATTTCTTGCTTAACATGTGAAACAACATCAAGAAATAATTCTTTATATTCTCTTTCCATTTTTGACATGAGAAAATCAGCAGTCAGCATATTTTCTCCTCTATCTCATCTATTTGCGCAATATTACAACGTCTTCTTGCTTCTTTTTCAACTTTCTTTTCGTTGGTAATAATTCCTACTTGTGCAAGTTTCATCACGCCATTTGCAAATTTTTCAAAATTTAATGTATCAACTGCACCATGTTTTAATTTACAGATATTTGTTTTATCCCATCCATTTTTATCATATATATCAGGTATTAAAGAGTCATTTAAAACCGTTTCTATTACATCTAAATAATGTTCAAGAGATTGTACGAATAATTCTATTTTTACTTCGGCTAGGTTGTATGTACCACCTGCTTTTTTAGCTCCCATAAATAAAAAATCTGTGAGCATTTGAATTGCCATGTTTGATTCGTAACGTTCTATTATTATATTTGTATCAACTAAACGTTGTCCCCCAGATTGAAGTAGTTGCATATCATATATATATTTTCCTTTTTCATCTGTATCAGAAGGTAACACGTGAACGGATTGAGTGTTTTTCTTTACATTTGCACCTTGTTTTTTAAGTCCTGCACAAAGTTCTTTTTCTTTGTCTGAGGCATCGCTTGCCATGATTTTTGCAGGAATACGCAAAACAGGAACGCCCACAAAATCTTTTTCAACGCCAATGGCTTCTATTCTTTTTAATTTTTTGACTATTTGATAATTATCGTAAGAACCACGCATAATTGATAAACCTTCAGGGTTATCACCCTCTGTCGTAGTTCTGAAATGCAATAGTTTTTCAATTGGTATATATATTTCTTTTCCATTAAATGGGCTAATTTGATAAGCCCCTAGAATAGTTCCATATCTGTCAAATTCCCATTTATGAATTGTTTTTTGCGAACGCAAGGGAAGTTTTCTTGGAGCAATCAAACCATCTTTATGATTATTTTTTGAATAAAATCTTTTGTCTTCAACATTACATCCCAATCTTTTTTTCCAAATTTTTTCACATAGACTAAAACCAAATGGAATAAATGTGATAAAATCTTCAAGGCATTGCTGAAATGGTTTTTCCATATCTTCAAACATTGACCAACAAAGATCCGCTTCTCTAGGTGATTTATTTACTTCCATTTTCCATTTTATATTCATTAGTAATTGATTTAATAAATGAATACTTGGGCTAAAAATATCGCCTTTTCTCATCTCATCAAAAATGTGTGCTTTATTTTCCGATCTTAATTCTGGGATAAAATCTTCATATATATAACCACAGCTTTGAAGCAGGCCAGTTTCTCCTAGCTCAATATAGCTTTCTTTTTTTTCTATTATTTCCTCTTTTTCTTCAGAAATCATAAGTAAATTCACTCTTATAATATAAAGATTCAATATCTAAATTAAAATTTGTTGGAATTAATATTGTTTGAAATTTTTGAAACGCATGACTTATGGCTTGTGTTAAGGCATCAACAAGATCGTCTTTTGCTGCTCTTGGAAAGCCTAACGCTTGATCAGTAAGAACAAGCATTTCAGGCAAATCTTCTTCAGTTGGAAAAAGAACATCACCAGCTTCTAAATTTGATGTAATAGCATTGCCTCTTGTTACTTTATCTTCACATGGATTTACCATGATTATGCCAGTAACTTTATCTTTTATTGCATCGGCAACTGCTTCTCCATTTGCTTTTGCTTCAATTACAATTGCATTGGTTTTGTATTTATAATATTCATCTAGAACTACATTAACAGTATCTATAAATCCTAATCTTTTATTGATAATATTAAGAAGAAAAGCTTTATTTCTTTTCATTCCAAAAGTAAGTCCAGCAACAAAATCAGATGTTGCATTCTTTTTGAAAGGAAAATCCCATGATGAAAAAATATAATCAAATTCTTTTGGAAGTTGTGAAGGATGATAGCGATTATTATCAAAATAATATTTTTTAAATAAATTCCCTTCAAGCAATCTTGGGTTTTGTTGATACAAAGCTTGCCAATGTTCAGGAGCCATCGAATTTTTAGTTTCGAGCATTTCTTGCAATTTAAAACGCGTAGGATGTAAGGTTTCGCCTATTTTTCTAAAGCTTTCATCTTCCTCAGCTATCGCTTTATATTTCACAACTTTCCAACGGTCGCCAAATTCTTTTATTAAACGGCCAGCGACATCATCTTCTGCCCAGCGAGTAAGTACAATAATAATTCCGCCACCAGGTGCGAGCCTTCGTGACAAAACCGTTTGCAGCCAATTATATTGATCATCTTTTTTATTTTTTGATAATGCCTCGCTTAATGATTTAATCGGGTCATCTAAGATGACAATATTGCCGCCATATCCGTTAGTTTGTCCGCCAATTCCTACAGCTTTTAAAACTGATCCGTTACTTAAGCCCCATTCTTTTACAGATTTTAATTTTTTATTTACTGAAATATTATTCCAATATTTTTTTATATAATCATGCTCAACAAGGTCTCTTGAAATTCTCGAAAATTTATTTGATAGATCTTGATTTGCACTAGCAATAATCACTTCAAAACGTGGATTATTAAGCATTGCAAAAAGAGGAAGCCTAATTGTTGCCGTCTCGCTTTTTAAGTGACGTGGTGGCATATTAATAATTAAACGAGGGGATTTTCCTTGTAATACATCATCATAAAATTGTTGGATTTGAAAAAAATAGTCATTTAAATAATAGCCATCTATATAATTCGGAACAGTATTTTTGACAAAAGGCGCAAAACTATTTCTATATATTTCATGTTCTAAATTTAATAGTTGTTTATCAAAGTCCACTGGAACCCTCCGTAAGTAATCACGGATGGCAGATTTTGTAAAGACTTATTTATATGCAAGTTGCATAAGTTTAATCTATATTTTATGCAAGCTGCATAAATTTTGAGTTATCCACATTTAAAAAATTGATTTATCCATGCAGAACATAAGAAAAACAATATTGCTAGATTTTTAATCTTGAATAAAATTATCTCAAATTTTATAAAATGTCATTATTTTTAATGTCATTAAATATTTTGTCATAAATATTATTGACAATTCCATTATTTTGATATATAATAAAGCAGTATTTAACCTACTGAAAATATAGGAGGTTTTAAGTGAATGCAGTTAAAAACCTAGAAGAATATGAAGTTATCGTCGACTCAAGGGAATCCATACGATTGCCACAAGAAATAAGAGAGCAACTTAAAATATCGAAAGGAACTATTTTTATCGTGAAACCAGATAGTAACGGAAATTTATATTTAATTAAAAAAGATGATGACCTTATTAAAAAAGAACTTCTCGAAAAGAAAAAAAAGTTTATGAAGCATTTTAAAAATATTGATTTATCCAAAAAAGAAGAAGTTACTTCAGATGAATTTATTAAAGAAGAAAGAAGATTTTGAGGATGATTTTAAAAGTTGTTGTTGATACTAGCTTTCTTATTAATTTAATGATTCCAACTGAACCAAAACACGAAAAATGTAAAGAATATTTTTATGACTCTATGCATGAGTTTATTGCTCCAGATTTTATTTTAATAGAAATTGCTTCTTATTTTACAAGAGTACTTAATCTAAATAAAAAACAATTAAATGAAAACATAGATGAAATAAAATCACTTATTAATATACATAATAGTTATAATAATTACGAAGACGTATTTGATATAATTTATAAGTACAAAACTAGAGGAGCAGATTCTTTATTTGTTAAATTAGCAGACAAATATAAATGCGAATTATTGACATGCGATAAAGATCAAGCTGTCAAATATGAAAAGTCTATTTTATTTTAAAACAACCCCATGATATTGCAAATTAAACCCTTTAATGTTAAATGTTTTTTGTATGATTATTAAATGTTATGGAAATAATTCCATGAAAAATAATACAATTAAAGGGTTAATATTATGAGTCAAAAAAAAATTAAAAACTTTAGAAAAAAAATGCGCGAGATCGTCAACAAAGAATTTTCTTCTATCATCGACGAGGTCGCATGTGAACTTGGTTTTGATGAAAATGAGTTAAATAAGTGGTATATTTTGGCAGTCTCTGCAAGAATGATGTTACCTGAAAAAAATGTCGAAGAATTTCTTCCTAGCAATTTCGCTTCTATATATACAGGACTTTTAAAAAATGCTGACATTACCCCCGACAACCCTGAGAGCGACACTTTTGATGCGTTTTTTTCTTTTGCAATGAAACATTCTCAAAGTGTTTTAACATCTCCTATTGCTCCAAGAACAAAATCCCCGATAATTGGCTCAGACCTTTTAAAGAATTTTTAAAAAAATTATGAAACTTTATAAGAACGAAAAAATTTTATTAAAAAAATACTTGGACTCCCTTGTTATGTGTATTTGTAGTTTTATACCTGAAGAGCAGGTTAAAGGGATTATTAAAAACTGTAATACATATGCCGAAGTAATTTCACAAATCGCTGAATCAATTAAAATTAAAGAAGTCGATGGCTGGATTGGGGAAGATTTAAGAGAAGATCAAATGAACGTCCTCACGATCATTTCTGAAATGTATTTAAAAAGGTACAAAAGCAAATATAAAACTATTGAAAAGCCGAGCGAGATATTATCATGGTTTTCTGTTTTGCTAGAAAACTCTCTCTTAAAATCAGAAAATATAATAAAAAGAAAATCTTAATAATTATTATAAAAATATAATAATATAATTAACGTTTTATATTTAGTGCCTTTATCTATGCTTTAGAATGCTCCTAGATCCTTACTTTCATGAATCTACCTTAATCATATCGGTTCTGTTGCAAATAATTAGGAGCTACGAAAGATTGGGTTGTTACTTTTCAAGAATGTCCCCTCTAGGCGCAATTATCCAGCGAGGGAGCTAAATTGCTCCCAAATAGGCAAATGACTTTTAAATT
>NZ_JBIPMD010000129.1:0-9176 GCF_044369315.1 Silvanigrella sp. | reverse complement strand
GGAAGAAACCCCGGAATTAGACAGGCAGATTTGGCTTTGATCATGGACGTAGAGCCGCAAAGTTTAACTCGTTCCCTTGAAAATATGGAACAAAAAAAATGGTTACAGAAACAAGATGACAATAAAGACAAACGAGCAAAAAGTTTGCATTTAACCGATACTGGTGAAAACAAACTTACAGATGCATTTAAAGTAAGCGAAAAAATACGCCCTAAAGTTTTAAAAGACCTACCTGAAAATGATAAAGAATTGCTCACAAAAATATTAAAACAGCTTCGAAAAAATTTAGAGATAATAATATAACAATTTAAACTTTTAAATGAATAAAATATATTTTTAAAAATGTAGGTTATTTTGCTCTAAAACAACCAAAGCGGCTCCAATAGCTCCTGCGGAATCACCTATTTTATGTTTATAAATAGAAATAGCTTGTTCAGGAAGATATGTATTTTCGCCGATTTTTTTCTCGAGACCTTCATAAATAACATCTTGTAAACTTAATCCTCCTCCTAAAACAAAATAATGAGGATCAAGCATGCAAGTTAAGGTTCCTAAAAAGAAAGCGAGATCAGATTTATATCTTTTCACAACGGCAAGCGCGATAGGATCTTGTGCTTTATAAAGTTCAAATATTTCAGCAGCACCTGGACGTTTTTCGATTTGAGAATAAATTCGATTATTTAAAGAAGCCTCTAAAGCGGGTCCGCATAAATATTGCTCGGCACAACCAGCACGGCCACAGTAACAAGGACTCCCTCCAGGATAAAGAGTCATATGCCCAACTTCTCCTGCTCCCCCTCTACGCCCTGTAACGGCTTTTCCATTTACAACAATACCGCCACCAAAACCGGATCCTAAAATGAGTCCAATGCTCACCTGTTTATTTACAGGAATTCCTGTTTTTTTAAAGTAATCGAGACCTGCCCCACATAGCGTTTCTGCTAATGCAAAACAATTGGCATCGTTTTCAGAAATAATAGGAAATGTTACTTTTAATTTATCTCGAAGATCTTGGTGTAAATTATGGCCGACTAGGATCATTGTATTACTTGATGTGACAAGTTCCGACTTGGGGTCAACAGGACCAGGAACACTGAGTCCGATACCGGATAAGGAATGTAAATCGACATTTTTTTCAGCACATACTTCTTTAGCTAATAAAGCCATTTTATCTATTAATTGTACGTATCCATTATGCCTTTCCGTTGCTACTCTTTTTTTATAAAGGACATATCCTGGGACAATATCTCCTGATGATTTTTGGAACTCAAAAGAAGAGATAAAGGATTCCTCCTTTTTTAGCTTGCCAATGTAAATCAGCATAGCTTCTACTTTTGTTCCACCAATATCAAACCCAATAAGATGCATAAGTACGTCTCCATCAGAAACAGTAAAAAATAGAGATTGCAGCTTGCCATACATAGAGTCTGTATATCAACTTTAAAAAGACTAAAAATGTAAAATATCAATAGAATTTATGATTTTAGGTCATTATTAGACCCTAGATTGGACATAATAATCTAATATCTTATTTATTTCTGCGTTCATGGACTTCACTTCTTGCAGCAACCTTATTAATAGGGAACGGTATTTGATCATATCAAATGATGCCGTTTTACCATGATGATCATATAAATTTTTAATGGCCTCTCTTTCAAGATTTTCAATAAGATTAAACTCATCTACACTGTTTATAAGCTCAATCGCCTTTTCTTTTGAAAGTGGTAAGCGAGCCACACAAATACGAAAATAGTTTTGAATCGAATTTAATTGCTCATAAACAAAAGGAAGACTTTCTTTTCTCTTTTCATAAGAATTAATTCTTAGAGAATTATAAATGGTCAATAATGTATAATGAATTCTTTCTTGAGATAAAATAAAATCCTCATATTCTTTTAAAGGATAATTTTTTTTCCCAAGTTCATGATAAATTTCTGATATTTTAATTCTTGCATTTTGATTATTTGTTGCTGATAAGACTTTTTGAATATAAACTTTTTCTTCTTTTATTTCACCAGCACTCCAATTAATTATATATTGAAAAAGATTTTCAAGCTCGGAAACAACATGCAAAAGATCATCTTTAAATGTTTTTTTTGCAAAATCGGGCCATAATAAAAAGGATGCTAATGTTCCAATTAAAGCGCCTAGAGCAACATCTTCAATTCTCAAAATAGCAAACTCTGCTCCATTATGAAATAAGGCAGAAATCAATGCGATCAACCCAAATGTAAAGAAAAAAACAGTATAGGTATAAGAGTTATTATTATAAACCGAATTATATATTGCCAATAACAATGATATTAATAATAAAATAACAGATATCGTTACATTATCTGGAAATAGAAAAGTTAATAAAAAAGCGAGGGCGCAACCTAGTACGGTCCCTAAAACCCTTTGTTTCGCTCTTTTTAGAGTAGCTCCAAAATTACTTTGCAAGCAAACAATTGCTGTTACCAATACCCATCCAGGAAATTCACCTTTTAGCCATTGTTGATTAACAAATAAACAGACTATACAGACTATAGATGCTCGCCAAGCTTGTCTTATTTCAGAAATTTTAAAATTAAAAATGAAAGAAAAAAAATTCTTAAATACATCGGTTAAAAACATTTTTTACTCTTTTTTACATAGAAATTTAAACTCTGAATTAAGTAAACTTATATTATCTTTCAATTGATATGCATTTGAAAATATTTCATTAAATATATCATCATGTATAAAATTTTCTCCACTTTTTTCAATTTTTTTAACTTCAACTAAAGCATCTAAATAAATTTTTTCATAAAGAAAACCCAATTCTTTTAAGGTATATTTTTTTCTATTATCTAAGAATTTAAGCATATCATTAGTGGTTTTATGAATTAAAGCGAATAATCTTCTGACGACAGGTTCATACTCAAATGGAACATTTAACAATCGTATTTTAATAGAAATTCCTATTGTATTTTCAATAAATCTTTCCGTTAAAATTGACATAACAAAATAAGGAAACAATTCATTTCTTTTAAGACTTTTACGATTTTTTCGGTACATATTCAAATCATTCATCATAAGCCTTAAACTTTGTAGCCGTAAAAATATTTTTTCTCTTCTTTTAGTCAATTGTAAAGAATATTTATCCGATTTATCAAAAGTAAAATTTTCAACTATTTCTATATAAAAAGAGAGCTCTCTTAAAACTGACTTTGTTTCTAAAAAACATTCCTTGCGAAGTTTTGGGCGCATTAAAATGACACAAATGAAATAACATATCGAAAATGCAATAATATTCATATAAATGTTTTTAATAAGCTCATGTCCGCTTTTTACAGATAAAATGGAGTATAAAGGAATTAAATAAACCCAAATTGAAAAAACTGTTCCAATTTTAAAATAGGTAAAAACATACATTAAAAAAGTTAATACAAAAACATAAAAATAAATAGAAATAAGGCTCGATGTGTAAGGATAAGAGACAGCAAGTGCGACAGTTGAAATTAAAAAAGAAAGCAACATATTCATTTCAAAGCGCCAATACAAAGAACGTGCATTTGACTGACATAAACCTAATGCACAAACTCCCATAAAAAACAAGGATGAGTCTTTGACGAATAAATAAATAATAATAACACAAAGAACAGCAAAAGCTGTTCTTGTTCCCTGTAAAATGGAGCGATAATCTTTTTCCCAAATATAGAGAAAATAATTAAATGTGTATTTATTATTCATCAAGTTGAGTTAGCCACTCCATAATCATTTTCATTTCGCGACCATTAATGAAATCTTTTGCATATGCAATATCAAATAAATCGGTTGTTTTAAATAAGCTCTTATATACAATATGTTTAGAATTAAAAAATTCACTTGATTTTTTTAAATTGTGTGTTGATATACTTGACGCAACAACTGATTTAATGGGCTCCATTTTTATATAATCCACAGCTTGAATGACACTTCCACCAGTCGTAATCATATCATCAATAACAAAAACATTTGAATTAGAAGGTAGCGTTCCTTCGATAACAGAAGTCAATCCATGCTGTTTTGGTTTACTTCTAACATAAACAAATCCAGCATTAAAATATTCTGCTAAAGCATAAGCAGGAGCAATTCCTGCTGTTGCTGTTCCTGCAAACACAACATTACCAGAATCAAACATAGAAGGAAATTCTGTTTTTAAGAACTCGGCCCACTTAGTAATAATTTTTTTGCGTAAAGAAACATGTGAAAATATTTTTCGATGATCTAAATAAACAGGAGACTCTTTCCCACTTGTTAACTTAAACATTGGATTTGTACTAATTTGTAAAACTTTTGTTTCAAAAAAACCCCTCACAATTTCATGGGTTTCAGAATCAAGAATCATGAAGGCATCTCCTCAATTTTTTCATAAGGCACCTGAAGAGACTCAGCTACTTCCGATGCTAAATTTAAATTCCACATCATACCAGTTGCTGCTTGAACAATATCAGCTCCCGCAGAAAGATAAGATTGAAATTCTTTGACACTTACGACACCACCCACTCCTATAATACCGAGTTGATTTGGATGGATTCCTAACTTTGATCGGATTTCAGCTAAGGAAGAAACCATTGATATCCCTTGATCAAAAATAAGAGAACCACAAACGCCCCCAGACAAAGAACCACTTCCAAGAGCTATTTTACTATTTATATTTCTAATATTAGCAGAAACAGTATTTATTGCACTAATTGCATGTAACATCCCAGCCGTCTCAGAAATAAATTTCCTTGTTTCTTCAGGACTCAAAGCGCCAATTTTAGCTACAAGTTTTACATCTGATTTTTCTTCAGATAAAACTTGATGCGCACACTGAATGGCTTTTAATGCACTTGGCAAATCTTTATAAAGTGGAGAATGGACTTCATTAGGACAACTTAAATTGATTTCTAATATTGTAGATGGAGAATTTTTAATACAATCTAAAGCCAAACGGATTGTTTTTTTAATGTCTAGATAAAAAGCTTCTTTTGTTTCTTTACTAGAAGACATTTCTTCTCGCGATCCTTGAAAACTTAATACAACTCCAGATCCTAAAATTTGTTTTTCATTTAAAGAAAGAAAATCTTTTTTCCATACATCTGGTGCTTGACTTGGAACACCAAATGAATTTGAAATCGAAATCGATTTCGAAAAATAATCTTTATTTTGAAATGGGGATCCAATCACGTCATTTTGATCGTTTGAAAAGATCGATTTTTGCTTAGAGTTTATCGATAAAACATTTGGCCATTTATTGCATTCCCAAGCTCTTGACCGCACAGTCTTATATACAGGTAAACAAAAACCTGCATTTAAAGCTGCTTTTACATACGATGCATTTAATAAAGGTCCAGCCGCTACTCCAAAAGGAAGATGAAGTGGCACACCTAAAAATTCATAACGAGGTTTTTCTGTGTATTTAACAAAAGGGAACCGGCCTTCTTTTAAAAATCGCGAATCGGGTCCATTTTTATAATTTTCTTCATAAGTTGCTGAAGCATTATACATTTTAAGATAGCCCCAATACTTTTAATCCATTTGATGTTGCTATTTTTAATAACTCATCCATTTCATAATAATGAGTCGATTCTAATAATACTCTTAGTTCCGTTATCATATTTCCATCAGCATAGGGTTTATAAATATCACAAATATTATCTGATCCTAACGCCACTGTTAAACCTGCTGGAATCATTTCATCTATAGGTGTTACTGAGTTGTGTGTTGGAGACAGAGTTTCATTTCTTCTACTATCAATCCATGCTGTCGGACAAGCAACAAAACTAAGCCCCGCATCTCGACAAAGTTTATATAATTCTTGACGATATGATTTTGAATGCGCTGCAATAGAAATTCCATGAACAGCCGTTACCTTACCTTCAAGCCCAAATTCAATTACCTTACGAGCCAATAATTCTGTTTCTTTTTCTTCAGCAGAATTTAATTGATCAACATGAATATGAACGCGTTTCCCTGTTTCTTTAGATGCTTTTAATAAGATACGAATATGCTCTTCTTCTTTGCCTGCATCAGCACCAGGCAATCCACCTATGATGTCGACATGCTCTAAAGATTTTTCAAACCAAGCTCGAGCTTCTTTATCTACAACACCTTTTAATGTCTGGCAGGCAATTAAAAATCTCATTTTTAATTCTTTTGCTGCAAAATCTTTTGCACGTTTAGCCGCAATTAAAGCTCTTTCACCTGCTACAGGATCGCAGTCAATAAAAGACAAACAATGGCGAACACCTTGTTCATTTTGTAACCTTAATGCAGAAGAAATATGTTGAAAATATATATCTTCCGTTGCTTGAGATTTAAAGCGATCAACCAACTTCCATTTTTCCTGTAATTGGCTATTTATGTTACCTTGAGTATTTGTAAAATCTTCAATAGAAACAGAATATGCTCTATCAAAATGGGCATGGGCATTGACAAAACCACCATGACCAGAAATCATTCCTGTTAACTTAGATAAAGGATTCCACATATTATTTCCTATTAAAGTAAAGCTGGTTTTTTAGTTGATTCAGATAATTTAGATAAACCTGATTTAGCAGATTTTGCCATGGTTTCAACTGTAACTTTAAATACTTCATAATCAGTTATAAGTTGAACTCCATTTTTTACACTCCAATTTCGAATATTTTTACCATCGATTTCTTCACTAATTGGTTTTGATGGTGTTGGTACGTTAACAACAAGATCAAATCTATTTTGTTTTAAAAGATCGATTAAATTGGGCTTGTGACTTTCTTCATTTGCTTTATGCACAAGAATACTTTTTACGCCTTGTTTTGCTAAATAAGCATGTGTTCCTTTTGTGGCAAATAATAAAAAACCTTGTTTTTGAAGTTCTGCAATTAATGGGGCAAATTTTTGTTTATTTTCATCGCCACCTACTGAAACAAGTGCATAACGCTCTTTTTCTTGAGAAAGACGCATTTGCATAGTATAAATTTCTGTAAATCCTGCAGAAGCATTTTGGTTAAACGCGTTACTTTTCATAAATGTTGCAAGTTTTTCATCAAAAATACTGTTTGGAGTTTCTACAGCTACAACGTCTGCTCTCCCTTTAAATAACTTGATTGTTACCAAACCTGTTACTTTTTCATTTATTTTTTCTATAAATGCGTTTAAATCATCCATTAAAGGCTCATGCCATAACGCTCCATAACATAAATAGCCCCATTTTTGATCCACAACGGCTTTAAATTCATTTTCTTGTCTTGTGCAGACAAATTTTTCAAGAGTTTCATGAGCACGAATGATGGTATGCGCTGCAGGAGATTCATAAACGCCACGGACTTTGAGTCCAACGACACGGTCTTCAAGGTGATGAGTAACACCTACTCCATGCAGCGCACCTATCTTATTTAATTCAAGAATAATAGAAGGAAGATCCATATCTATCCCATTTAATTGAACTGGAATTCCTCTTAAAAATCCCATTTTTACCAATTGCGCTTCATGTGGTGTTTTTTCAATTATATTGCAAACTTGAAGAATAGCTGGGAGGTTCGGAATAAGTGCTGGATTTTCAATTTCTCCACCTTCAGCAGAAACTCCCCACATATTATCATCATAGCTATAAGGAGAGTCTTTCGTCTGTTTTACAGGAATATTATGAACTCTTGCATATTCAAGTTCTTCGTCGCGCCCCATTCCCCATTCACGAACAGGGGCAATAATTTTCATTTCTGGAGCAAGGGTTAATACCGTGCCTTCGATACGAACCTGATCGTTTCCTTTTCCCGTACAACCATGCGCAATACAGTCACAATTTTCTTCACGTGCAATATCTACAGCTATTTTAGCAAGCAGTGGGCGGCCTAGGGGAGTTGCTAAGTGATAATCTCCTTGATAACGAGCGTTTGCTTTAATTCCTTTGGCTAAATAGTGGTAAGCAAATTCTTTTTTGGCATCGATAACATAAGCTTTTAAGGCCCCTAACTTTAAGGCTTTTTGGCGTATTTCTTCAAGATTATCGGCTTGTTGCCCAATATCAATGGTTAATGCAATCACTTCCGCATTGTAATACTCTTGAATCCATTTCAACATCACAGAGGTATCAAGGCCTCCAGAATACAAAAGAACAACCTTACGAATTTCTCCTTTACGACCTTCATAAGATGCTACTTTAACATAATCCGTCATTGTAAAATCTCCTCTGAAATATAAAATAAGCAAAAAAAAAGCCCCGCAATGCGGAGCTTTAAAAACAATAAATAAATAAATTAGAAATGAGCAATTTCTTTCTGCTTTCAGTGTCTATTTTGACTCGATAAATTGCGAAAGACATAGAATACCCTTTTGAAAGAAATACTTAAAAATCGTCCGAACGTTGATACTTGAATATAAGTTCAACGTCAAGACATATTCATTTATTTTTTGAATTAGATATTAAGGCACGGAAACAATTGCTAAACTAGATCCAAAGAGATCTCCGTCAAGAAGGTCAAGGCTTTCTGAATTGACATCTCCATTACTTCTTCCACCAATAAACTCAATACAATTTGAACCATCAAGCTGGCATCTAAACACAGCGCCCGTTCTTGCATTTGCATTATTAATTCTTCCTGAAGCACCAATATAAAGGTAGTTTCCTAAAATAGCTAAACTCGAACCCAAATTGTCTTTTAGGGAAAGACCTAAACTAGCAGCACTCGCTTTATTTTCGCCAGCAATCATTTCGGAACAATTCGTACCCTCTAAATTGCATTTAAAAACAGCGCCTATATCATATAAATTAGGATCCGTTGTTGGAAACCCATTTCTACCAATGGCACCTACAAAAATATTTGTTTCGTTACCTACTAAACTAGAACCAAATCCATCATTCAAAGATAAATGAATATTTTTTACATCAGTATAAATGCATTTTGAAATATCGTTACTGCATTTTAATAAACCACCATTGCCGCCATTTTTATTAACTGCGCCAACATAAAAAGAACTATTATACATAAATAAACTAGATCCAATGGAATCATGTTCGTTTAATAATTGGCTAAATAATTTTGATTTATTTTTGCCACCAATCAATTCATTACAACTTTTTCCATCTAAATCACATTGAAAAATGGATCCAACATCATCTTTATTATTATTATCTCTTCCTATAGAACCAATATAAATTTTATTATTTGAATGAAATAAAGCAGAGCCAAAATGATCAGCAGACATTAAAT
>NZ_JBIPMD010000337.1:0-2723 GCF_044369315.1 Silvanigrella sp. | reverse complement strand
GCTTCAATTAATTTGTTACCTTATTAATCGCACTGCTTACTTCCACGCTGATGGCTAATCTTTACGTGGGTGAGATTCGCACTCACTGGTTCTTACGCACTTATCTTGGCGCACCATAAAAACTCCTAAAGTAAATAACATGCACTATAGAACCAATATTTTTATAATTAGTTAGTATAAATAATATTATTAATTCAATAGTTAAGTTAACGTTTTTACCAAGGTTCTTTTTATTATTTACATTAAATAAAAATTTATTCAAATTTATTAGTATTTATTATTAAATATTCATAAATATCAGTATTTTTTTGTCTATTGGTTTTCTTATTGAAGCTAATTTGTAAATATGGTTATCTAGTTTTAAACAAAATTTAAAATCAACTCTGCTAATTAATTCTGGATAATTAATCTATTATTTTGAATTTAACTTATAACAACTTAATTTCTTTTTTAATAATCTTAATTTGCTTCTGCAAATCTTTCTTAACATAATAAATATGATTCATATTCGTAGTGTAACACATCTCTTGCCATCCTCCGTTGTTTTGTACAATTTTCCATCCAAGTTCTCCGACGTATTCTTTTGCTTCTTCATTTTTATAAGCTCCAAATAATTGCATGCCTCTTACAATTCGTTCAGCAATTTGCAAACTCGGTTCTGTTTCTGATTCTGCAAGCTGTTCAAATTCAAATATCGAGGGAATCATGTAACCTTGTTTAGCCTTTTTATAAATCTCTCCAAGCGCAAATAGGGCTTTCTTTTCTCCGAGCTTAATACAACTTTTGAGCCAAGATTTTATATAATTCTCTGAAAGACTTTTTTCACAACGTTGGCAAATTTCCCTAATAATCATTGCACATTTTTTTTCAAAGTTGTCCATACGTGTCCTTTTAGTTAATCAAATTTATTCACCAACTAATATCAATGGAACTATTACTATAATTTTCAATATTATATACAGCATTGAAACCTAAATCTATAAAATGTTTAGTAAATAGTTCTATATAATTTTCATTATAAAATAGATTATTCGTTGCTCCGCATTTATTAATTCTAATATTACAATACTTTTTAGAGCTATTTAAAATTAATTTTTTTGTGTATTCTATTACTTCATCACAATCTTTGTAGAAATCTTCTTTTTCTTTTTGAATACTTTTCTCTGCAAATTTTCTGACAAAATCAGCATTAAAATTATCTACAATAGTCATTTTTATTCTCCAATATTAAAAATCCTTTCCACTTATTAATTGTATTTTAAGTTTTTAAGATTTCTTACAAATATTTCAGTAGTATCGTTTTTGATATTAGTACTATTTAAATAAATAATTTCAGCGTTTGGATATAACCTTGATTGTACATAACACCTTAACCATTCTGTGAGATTATTATTAAAATTATTATCATTTATAAATTCATTTCCAAGAGATATATTATCTAAGATTAAAAGTTTACAACCACGACCAGTTAATGATTCAAAAACTGAAGTCGAATAAATTTTTTTAAGTAAACTTATTTCAAAATAACGATCTAATTTAAATTTATGAAATAAGTCATGTCTAATCATATTTGCTGTTTTAGCTAAAAAATCAGAGCATGAAATAGTTATAATATCTATATCTTGATCAAAAATAGCATACAGAGGAAGAATCGAAGACACTAAATAACTATAATTAAATAATAATGATTTATTAATTATTAATTTTGGTGACTTTCCATCTTTTAAATCATCATAAAATTGACTAATTTCTGTCAAATCAAAATTATGTTTATTCTCTGTTAGTGCGTTGACAAAACTTGCAAATGATACGGGTTCAAAATCGTTGACTATTTTTCTTAAAAAATTAATCGGTTCTTCGTATTGGTACGCGGTAAGCAATCGCGCGCCGTGAGGCGCGCAAAGTCATAAGAGTTGAAATGCTCTTTCATTTAAAGGTTAACCACCAGAATGAAACCGAGTTTTGCAGGAGAGGAGGTAACAAATCTCTTGAAGCGTAAACAGGGAGTACTCAGGCCGTAACAACAGTGAACGGAATAACCCCGCTAATACCGGTAGTAAAGTTGTTGACTCAGTTGGTTTCCTGGGGAAAACAGAAACTGAATAAACATTAACGGTGAGTCTATTCAGTAACTTTCGGGGTACCGCCGACAGCATGAATACAAATGACTTTGTGCGAACACGGGAGATCCTTTTGAGCGAGGTGCCTCTCTAAATAAACTTCGAGCCTTACAAAGTAAGAAGTCTATGAAGCTTTAAAGGAAGTCGGACTCATTAATAGTACTTAGAAGACGGGAAAACCGTCTACGTGGGGAAGTGATGAGCAATAAATTAATCTTTCTAAGGAAAACATAAGCTTTACTCTGTGACAGTTAGGAAGCCTTTATACAATGAAAGGAAGCATCTTCTTTGTGGAAACAGGAATAGAAAGAGTAGCATTAAAAGCTCGAAATGAGAAAAATTTACAATTCACATCTCTAGTTCATCATGTAACTGTAAAGGAAGTATTTAGAAATTCAAAACAGATTCCTAAAAGATCCTCTTCAGGAGTTGATGGAATTAGCAGGGATGAGTGCATTGATGAATTTCTAAAGAATCATAAAAGTATCATAAACTCAATTCATAAGATGAGTTATAAAGCTCCTCCAGTACGTCGAGTTTATATACCAAAACCAGGGAAAACTGAGAAAAGACCAATTGGGGTACCAACAATTATGGATAGAG
>NZ_JBIPMD010000016.1:0-28248 GCF_044369315.1 Silvanigrella sp. | reverse complement strand
TATGCGATAAATATAATCCCAAAAAAATATTAATTTTATTATATATCACAACATTAGGTATAAATATCATTTTATTTATTTTAATATCTCAAAGTGAATTTCATATTTTATTTATATCAGCCCTTGTTTTTATTAAAGGTATTTTTTCTGAAATGGAACCAGCTGTAAGAAATTCGTATCTCCCATTTTTGGTTTCCCCACAATTTATATATTCAGCTGTTTCTTTATATTCTACAGTTTTAAATATTTCAGGTGTGTTAGGTCCTGCAATAGCAGGTTATGCTTTAATTAAATTATCACCAAATTATTTATATCTAACTCAAGTCATAGGACAAAGTATTATTTTAATTTCAATTCTATATTTGCCTATTAAATATTTAAAAATGAATACAAATAGAGTTGAATTAAAAAAATATGATTATAAATATATTTTCCATTTTTTAAAAAATAAGAAAGAATTATTATTTATTTTTATATCTGGATGCCTTTCTATGTTTTTTATATATCCTTACATCCCAATGATGTCCGCTTTTGCTAGTTTAAATAATAATTATGGACCTGAAATATATGGCAATTTTTTAATGATATCCGCACTGGGATGTATTATAGGATCGAGTTTTGTAACTTTTTTAAACAAAAAAATACGGATTCACTTTATATTTATATCGATTCTTTTTTCTAGCGTTATGCTGATGGTAATAGGTTATTCTAAACAATTATTGATGATTGCTATAGGATTATTTCTTGTCGGATTTTTTAGCCAATTTGCAAGAACAATGAACCGAATTTATTTTCAAATTCATGCTCCAGAAAAAATAAGAGGTAGGTTAATTAGTATCTCTCTATGCGATAGAGGATTTATTCCATTAGGTGTTTTATTTTCAGGATTTTTATCAGAATTATATTCTATCTCAAATGTTTTTATTTTTCTTGGTTTAAGTTGTTTTCTATTTCTCATAACTTTGGCGTTTATTTTTTATTTTTCAGAAAAAAGGTATTTAATCAATGATAATAAATAAATTTAAAATAATTTTTTACGTTTTATCTTTTTTAATGACGACTTATTCTTTTGCAAATGTTCATGAAAAAAGAGATATTGCAATTCAAATTAATGAATTAAGAATTGACTATAGTGATAAACGAATCATAGCTCTCAGTTTATCAGCAATCGAAATGTTAGATATCATGGGTGTAAAGCCAGTAGGTATTTCCCTAACAGGTTCCCAAACTTTACCATATTATCTTGCATCTAAAATGAAAAATGTTGAAATTGTAGGAAGTGTAGCTAATCCGAGTCTAGAACGCATTCAATCCTTAAAACCAGACTTAATTATAATTGATCGCATTTATGAAGAACAAAAAGAAATTGTAAATAAGTTAAATAAAATAGCTCCTGTTTTAAATATTCGATCGGAAGATTATAAAAGTACTTTAAATGTCTTAAAACAAATTGGACAGGTCTTTAAAAAAGAGAAAGAAACAACTCATTTTATAAATAAATTTAATAAAACAATTTATGAAGTAAAGCAAAATTCATCAAATAAAAAAAGAACGATTTTAGCAATTTATATAACAAATAATAAAATTTGGGCTTGGACAGATAAATCGTTTTTAGCTTCTCTCTTACAAGAAATAAATGTGGATTATGCATTCAAAGAAAAAAGCAATTCTCCATACAAAGATTTAACGGAATTAAATTTTGAAAAAATTTTGGAAATAGACCCAGATAAAATTCTTGTCTTTGAAGATCCAGGGAAAGATCTCATTCCATTTTTAGAAAAAAATTCTATTTGGAAAAATTTAAAATCAGTAAAAAATAAAAATATATCTGTTGTCAATAGGGATATTTGGTCAAGAAGTCGTGGTCCACTTGCAGCAGAGGTTATCGTAAAAACCATGGAAAATGATTCAAAATGAATTTTATGTCAATAAAAATTCAAATATTAATTCCATTTCTTCTTTTATCTTTAATGTTAGCCATATTTTTTAGTTTACAAATGGGAACAGCTCAAATTGATTTTAGAACCATAATAAAATCATGGCAAAATTTAAATTTAAGCAAAGAATATATTATTATTTATGAAATAAGACTGCCAAGAACGCTTCTTGCCGCTTTAATTGGAGCAAACCTATCTGTTGCAGGTGTTCTTATTCAAACTTTAAGTAGAAACCCATTGGCTGATCCTAAAATAATGGGGGTTTCTGCAGGTGCTGCCTTCGTTATTGTTGCTTTATCTTTTTTTCAAATAAATATTTCACCAAACTATTTTGTTCCTGTAACTTTTTTGGGAGCCTTTTTAGGAGGATTATTTGTATTTAGTTTTTCTACGATAAGAAGTATTTCAATTGGAAAATTTGTTTTAGCTGGAGTTTCAGTCAGTAGTTTTTTATTTGCTTTATCAACTGGGATGATGATTCTTTTAGGGGATAGTGCAGGAATGATATACTCCTGGCTTGCAGGAGGTTTTTCGGGTGTTGGCTGGCATGAACTTAAATTAATATTACCTTGGTCTATTCTATCATTATTCGTATCTTTACTTATTTCAAAATATTTAAATGTTTATATTTTAGGAGATGAAATTGCAAAAGGACTTGGATTAAATTTAAATAAGCTAAAAATTTTACTTTGTGTATTGATTATTTTTTTGACAGGTTGTTCTGTTAGTGTTTCTGGTGCCATCGGATTTATCGGTCTCATAATCCCACATATAACAAAAAAAATAGTTCCACAGAACTATTTTTTGATCATTCCAGTTAGCGCCATTTTAGGAGCACTTGTTTTGGTTTTGTCGGATATGTTTTCTCGTTATCTATTTATGCCAAATGAAATTCCTGTTGGTGTTCTAACCGCATTTATTGGGTGTCCTTTTTTTCTTTATTTAATTCGAAAATATAGCTAAAAAGGAGCATTTCGTGAATTCAATTTTTAAACATAATTTGTCCAATACAAAAGTAGTTTTAAATATATTCTTTTTGTCTTTTCTTTTAGCTTTATTTTTCATTTTAGGAAATATTTTTGGAGATGTTAAAGTTCATTTAGATTTTACCTTTCCTCATATTTTTTATAATTTAAAAAATAATATTATAGTATATGAATATAGACTTCCAAGAACATTAGTAGCCATATGTGTAGGGGTCAATTTTTCTTTAGCTGGTTGTATTTTACAATCTATTACTAGAAATTCTTTAGCAGCTCCAAATATTATTGGGATCAATTCAGGGGCAAGTTTTTTTTCTGTTCTTTCTTTATTTGTATTGACTCAGTCCCTATTTTTTATTTTACCAGTAGCAGCGTTTTTCGGAGCAATTTTTTCTTGCATTCTTGTTTATCTAATCTCTTATAAAAATGGAATAAACCCATTTCGATTAATTCTTACAGGAATTGCAATCGATATTTTATTTCAAGCAGGAACTTCTTTTATATTAATTCACAATTCTCTCGAAGTAGGATCTGCTTTTATGTGGCTATCGGGGAGTCTTTGGGGAAAAACATGGGGAGATTTTTATTTTATTCTTCCATTTACCATAATTGGTTGTTTCGTTACTTTTCTTTTTTCTCATAAATTAAAAGCATTTCATTTGAATGAAGAATTAATAATAGGAATTGGAATAAATGCAAATAAAAATAGAGTTATTTTATTATTTATTTCTGCATTTTTATCTGCAAGTGGTGTCTGTATTGTAGGTCCCATTGGATTTATTGGCTTGATTGTTCCTCATTTAGTAAAAATATTGGTTGGATATCAATATAAAATAGTTATTATATATTCTGGTTTAATTGGAGCTATTTTAGTTGTTTTTTCTGATATGATGGGAAGAACTATTTTTGCTCCATTTGAAATACCTGCTGGCATTATTGCTAGTTTAATTGGATCCCCATACTTTATATATCTATTAATAAAATCGAGGTTTTAATTATTTTATGAATGAAGAGATACACAGTGAAAAATTAAATCTTTGTTATAAAAAAATAAATGTCATTGATAATTTAAATATTGTGATTAAAAAAAATAAAATTACTGCTTTGATTGGAAGCAACGGATCAGGAAAATCTTCTATTTTAAAAGCATTATCACGTATTATAAAACCTTCAAGAGGAGATGTTTATTTAAATGGGAAATCAATTTATCAATATACAAATAAAGAAGTGGCAAAATTATTATCCATTTTACCACAAGCTCCGGAAGCTCCCTTAGATTTTAGTGTTTTGCAATTGGTTCAATTGGGTAGATTTCCAAATCAAAATTTTATAGGCTCATTAAATAAACACGATCATGAAAAAATAGAATGGGCTCTTTTATCTACCGATATGTTTGAATTAAAAGATAGAAAACTATCCGAATTGAGCGGAGGTCAAAAACAGCGGGCATGGATTTCAATGGCTTTAGCTCAAGGCGGAGATTATTTATTTTTAGATGAGCCAACAACTTATTTAGATATGAAGCATCAAATTGAAATATTAAATGTTTTAAAAAAATTAAATGAAAACGAAAAAAAGACAATTGTTATGGTTCTTCATGATATCAATCAAGCTGCAAAATATGCTCAACATATAATAGCAATAAAAAAAGGTAAAATTTACTTTGAAGGCAGTATTCCAGAAGTCATGAATGCACAAAGAATTGAATCTATTTTTGGTGTGAAAGGCATAATTATTAACGAGGATAAAATGAATACACCATTATTTTTTCCAGAAGAGGTCTCAAATGTTTGAACAGATAGCTAAATTAGCAATTTTAAGTCGTTTATTTCAATCTATAATTAGAGAAAAAATTATTAAAAAAGAAAGTATTTCTTTTTTAAGTAATGATAAAATTGAGATTCATATTTCGCCTAAATTAAAATTAATTGCTTTTATCAAGTCTTTTTTTTCTTTTGAACGATTTGATTTAGTTAAAAATTTATATTTAGAAAATTCTGGTATTGTTTCAGAAATTTCTCACCCTAATGATTTATTAGATTTAATAAAAGAGCAGTGGCTGCAAGAAAATGAAAATTCGGTAAATAGTTTTGATCAATTTCAAATTGAAATACAAAATAGTGTTTCAAATATGATATTAGCTCAAATGTCATTTGAAATGAATAAATCCTCATTTGAAAATGATAAAATAGAATATGGAATTAACAATTCATTCGATTGGGTATTAAAACAAAAAGAAAAAAATAAGAAATTTAGTTCACTTTCTTTTTATGAACAAAGTGTTTTAAATGGTCATCCTGTTCATCCTGGATCAAAGACGAGAATGGGTATGAACCTTGAAGATCTCATTCAATATTCCCCTGAATGGCGTAAAATAGTTTCATTAAAATTAGTTGCTATTGATAAAAAGTATTCCAAAGTAACAATGGATAAAAATGGATATTTATGCGATATTTTATTTGAAGATTATCCTGGATTAGAAGAAAAATTTAAATTAGAAATGAAGGATAAGGGACTGAATTATGAATTTTACGACTTAATACCTGTGCATCCTTGGCAACTAAAGAAAACAATTCATCAAATATTTCCTGATCAATTAAAGGACAAAAAAATTATACCTATAAATTCATTTGAAATAAAAGCCCGCTCTTTGATCTCATTTCGATCATTTGCTCCTGAATCGCTTGAAATTAATAATTCTCATCATATTAAAACTTCCATTAATTTATTGACAACGAGTGATGTTCGTACCATTTCTCCAAGAGCGACTCAAAGTGGTCCATTGATATCTCATATTTTAAATTCAATTCAAAATAATTTAAAAGAATTTATGGAAGGAAAATTTAAAATACAATCTGAAATTGCAGGAATTTATTATAACGAACATTCAGATAAATATTCAAAGTTAGAAAAAGCTAAATTAGGTCAAAATTTAAGTTGTATTTTAAGAGATAATCCTGAAAATTATGTAAAAAATCAGGGAATTTGTATGCCTGCGGCTGCACTTTTAGAAAGATCACCATTGAGTAATAAAATAATATTAAATGAAATAATTGATATTTATAAAAAAGAAAAATATTTTAATTCAGAAATCGATGGTGCGATTTCATTTTTTAAAAAATATATTGATTTATCTATCCCACCATTATTAACACTTATGAGCAAATATGGAATAAGTTTAGAAGCACATATGCAAAACAGTATGGTTGCATTTCGAAATGGAGAACCTATTTTGTTGATCGTAAGAGATTTCTCTGATATTCGTATTTCTGAAGAAAGATTGTTAAAACATAATTATTTTATAAATTTAGATATTCAAAATTCTATGATATTTTGTAAAAATATTTCTGTATTGCATAAAAATATTTTTTATTCATTTTTTCAATCACATATTGGTGAAATCATAATTACTTTAAATCGAGAATTTGGTATTGAGGAAAAGCTATTATGGAAAATTGTAAAGAATAAATGTTCTGATACTTTTAATGAACTTAAAAAAGAACCTGATTTTAAAGAGCAAATAGAAGAAGATGAATATGAACTATTTAAAGAGAATATTCAATTAAAAGCATTAACAAAAATGAGGTTAATGGGTGAAATGTGTGAATATTATTTTGTGGACATTAAAAATCCATTAAATGGTATTGAATAAATTAATGGTTATATCTTGTCTTTCAAAAATATAACCATTCCATTTAGGGCTATGACTTCAAATAACTTCATTATTTAAATTTAAGAAAATCTTTCTAATATTCTCAGAACCCATTGTTTGAATTAATTCCATGTTACCAATTCAATAATTTTGTCATCTTGATCTCTTATATAAACGCCTGTGGCATTTGAATAAGCATAAATTTTTGGTGACATTCCATGTAATTGAATCTGTGATGGTGTATGAATTTGTAAAAATGAGTTTGAATCTTTATTCGGGTCGCCAAAATAGGAGTTCAATGACCAATTACCAGAATCTGTTAAATAGAATTTAAATCTTTTTTTTCCAGTTGGGTCATAAAAATAAAATGTATCTGATGCTGAACCAGAATTAAAGACAAGTTGGCATCCTGGAGGAAAATCAGAATTGGATGGACAAGAATAAGAGTAGCCATCGTAATTACGCTTTATTTGCGTGTTATCCAGAGTGCTAATATTTACTGCATAGTCAGCAAATGAAATATTTGAATAAAATACAGGAATAACGCTTAAAAATATTTTTAAATATAATTTTATGCTCATAATAAAACCTTCTATTAATATGATGGGACACTAACAGGCCAAGGAATTAAATTATTTGGATCGCTGCTATTAGAGTTAAGAAAGGCAGTTGAACCCGAAGAAATACCCGTGTTTGATTTTAAATCCTTATATTCTTGAGCCTTACTAAAAACAAATTCACTATTATTTTGTAATCGACTATTTAAATCATTTACTAAATTATCGAGTACTGGAAATTGATCATTAATGCCAACATATAAAACATATTCACCAATACTTGCTTGTTTACTTGGTTTTTCAAACGTAACTGTATGTGATACGGTTCTTGAATTTTGAAAGGACACGCTTTTATTGATCTCTTGACCAATCGCACCGCTTAGATCTACTCCATTAATTGGTATTTTTAATCCGATTGACCAAGATAATGTTGTTGAAGAAGTATTTGTTAAGCCTGTTGTGTATGAAAATTGAAAGGATTGAGAAGTGTCAGGACTTAAATAACTTTTTTGTTCTAACTTCCAAAAGCTTAAGTATTCAACTTTATTTCCTGAAAACATATCATCAAAGAGTTGTTTTTTTTCGGAGCAATTACCTCCATTTCCATCACATATTTGATAGTATGAACTTGGAGCCAAAGGCAATTCAATAAGTGAAATAGGTGTATTATAATTATATGAAAAGTAAGGATTCACATCGACATAATTGTCTGTATTAATGACCTCATTTGTTCCAGGTTGTTCTAAGGTATAAGCTTGGTTAGAAGTGCTGACATAACCGTCACCATCCTGTGTAAATTTTATGCTTAATTCAGCACTTTTTTTTGTATTTTTATCATAAGCAGCAATACGAAAGACGCCATTTCCCAAATCACCAATTTCAAGACGAGTATTACAAACGGGTTGTTGCATGCAATTTAGCTGAATAGGAAAATTCTTAAATCCCCCAGAAATATACGCATTATTGAGACTAATATCGTTTAAATCCAATTTGCCATATACATTTGGGAGATTTCCTTGATGGTCTTTTGTGTATTGTTTTAGCCCCTCTAAGTCTGTCAATGGAGCAGGAATAAGATCATTTTTTTCTTTCAGGGATTTCCCTTGTAGTGCATTTATATTCAAAAAGTTGATGTTTTGATTCATTTTATTTAAAATATTTTGCGAGTCAGCGTAACTTTGAGAATGAAAAAAGGCAAACGAAACAAACAACAATGAAGTACATTTAAATTTAACGTTTTTTAGCATATTAACCCTTTCTTTGCGTTAAATAGACTGCCAAAATAATTAAATATTTTTTGGGTATCTTTAAAAGTAATTATGGATTTGTAATTTCTTTGGACACCTTAGAGTATGTAAAAATATTTATAACTGAATGATTTTTTTATAATTAATATTTTATTCTCTTATTATGTAATATTATCTTACATGGTATTTTGAGCAGGAGATGATATTCAAGTAAGGGTTATTTTAGCTAAAGGTAATATTAAATAATAGAATTAAGATTGCTTTATTTTTTAAGATTTTTTATTAATTAAAAACCCGTTAGATATTTCTGAATAAATTAATGGTTTCATCTTGTCTTTCAAAAGGAAACATATGCCCCCCATTTGGAATGATATGCCATTTTAAATTAGGAAAAAATAATTTAATCCAATTTTTTGATTTTGGATTACATGTATCGCTATACTCGCCAATTAAAAATATGGGTTCTATATTATTGCGGATTTGTTTTTTTATTTTAAGAAAACCATACCATGCAGCAAATGGATATTCTTCAAAAATATAACCCTCCCATTTAGGAGTATGCCTTAAAATAACTTCATTATTTAATTTAAGCTCTTTAAAGCTTCCTTCAATATAATCTTTGATAATTTCATCTGGCCAATTTTTCATTAATTTGCTTTTTTTAAGTTCCTGAAAAGCAGATTCAATAGAAGCAAATTGGACTTTACGACGATTTACTTTTTTACTCATAGGGCTTAAATGTCTTTTATTCATAATATTTAAAATAGACCAAAGAATGATTATATTTGGTTTTAATATGGGTGGATCTAATAAAACCAGTTTATGGAAAGTAAGTGTATTTGAAGAAAGTAGAGAAATCCATGCTCCTAAACTGTGTCCACTTAAAATCCATTTTGTTTCTTTCGGTTTTTTTTGTTGAATTTTATGAAATAAATTAGAATGATCTTCTGTTAATATTTGCCATGCCCAAGTCGTCTTTTTATGTATTGCGGGATTCATTGTTAAATCTGTTTTGCCAAATCCTCTTATATCGTAGGTATAAATAGAGCAATTTAATTCATTTGACATTTTTTCAAATAAACTTTTATATGTTTGGGCGGGTATCCCATTTGCATGAGCAAAAAATAAGGCTTGTTCGTTTGAATTTTTATTTTGGGAATGGAATTCATAAACTTCAAAACCGTCAATCGTACTTTGTATCATGAGTGACCTTTCAGCGGTGATTGCTAAGAATTTTTTTTTTAGCACAGTCGTTTTTATTTTTCTAGATCTCATGAAACATCACGACTTTTTTTGTATTTACTGATTATTAAATTGAGGGTGTGATGAATTTTAAAACATCAATAATGTGGTTTCGTCGTGATTTCAGATTTTTAGATAATGTTGCTTTAAGCAAAGCATCTTTTTTGTCTGAAAAAATTATTCCTGTTTTTATTTATGATGAAATTATTTTAAAAAAATTAAATAATAAAAAAGATAGACGAGTTCAATTTATTTTTGATTCCATAAATGAAATGAAGGAAGAATTAAATAATAATGGGAAAGGAATGATTATTATTTATGGGGATCCTATTATTGAAATTCCAAAAATGGCCTTAAAATATAATGTACAATGTGTTTTTACGAATGAAGATTATGAAGAATATGCAATTCAGAGAGATAAATTCGTAAAAAATAAATTGAAAGATCTTTATATTGAATTTAAGTCTTATAAAGATCAAGTTATTTTTGATAAAGAAGATATTTTAAAATCAAATAAACAACCTTACGTTGTTTTTACTCCATACAAAAATGAATGGTTAAAAAAAGTCAATGAGTCTCATTTTAAATTAAATTCGTTTGATATGAATAAAATGATTCCAAAGCAGTTGATAAATGATGATCTATTTGATTTTGATTTAAAAAAAATAGGTTTTCAAAATACAGATCTTTTGATCAAACCTGGAAGAAAAGCGGCCTTAACTTGTTTAAATCAATTTTCATCTAAAATAAATTTGTATGCGGAAGAAAGAGATTTTTTTGCGAAAAATGGAACTTCCTATTTATCCATGCACCTTCGTTTTGGAACCATTTCAATTCGAGAAGCCTTTCAATTTGCAAATCAATATCACTCTGAAGGGGCAAAAATATGGAAAAATGAACTTATTTGGCGTGAATTTTATAAAATGATTTTATTCCATTTTCCTCATGTAGAAAAAGGCGCATTTAAAAAAGAATGTGATTATATTAAATGGGAAAATAAGGAAGAATATTTTGAAAAATGGAAAAAAGGTTTAACCGGATTTCCAATAATTGATGCTGCTATGCGGTTTTTTAACGAAACAGGTTGGATGCACAATCGTTTAAGAATGATCGTAGCTTCTTTTTTAACAAAAGATCTATTAATTGATTATAAAAAAGGGGAAGAATATTTTGCCGAAAATCTTCTTGATTTTGATTTATCCTCGAATAATGGAGGATGGCAATGGAGTGCATCAACGGGTTGTGATGCGCAACCTTATTTCCGAATTTTTAACCCAGAAGCTCAGTCTATTAAATTTGATCCTTCGGGCGCATTTATAAAACATCATTGTCCTGAATTAATTGCATGTGACTCAAAACAAATACATTCCCCATATCAATATCAAAATAATATGTTTGTTAATTTAAAAAATTATCCAAAACCAATTGTTGAACATGATAAACAAAGATTAAAAGCAATTGCTTTGTTTAAAAAATGAATATCTAAAATATATGGCCTAAAGTAACTGTGCTGGTGCTTCCTCCAGTCCCAATTAAAGAGGCTTGGCCACAGGTAGATAAATTAAAATTAAGGGTTTCGGTACCTGTTTGAGTTCCACTAAATGTTGTTGTAATTGAGCCGCTAGAAGGATGAACACAACCTGATGTATAATTTAAATTTACAGAAGATGTCGCTGTATATTTTGCTAAATTGTGTTGTAAAACCACAGTTCCAGTTACGTTACCTCCACTGGTCACAGTTAAAGCTCCACTGTTAATGGTATGATCCCATAATGTTACTGTTTTTCCTTTTTTAGATGTCCCTGTTGCTGTTAAGTGAATACCATTTATTGTGATTGTTCTTGCTGGAAAAGATCCTGTAACAATAACAGTTGTGCCACCTGAAACTTGTGAACTATAGCCACTTGTGTTTGTCGTATCTAAAGTAACAGTTATTCCTGCTACATTTGTGCGCGTTGTTCCTGTTGAAAACGTTCGAGTAAAAGTTGCTGTTCCAGGAGGCCAGGAGGTGGAACAGGTACCTGAACTGTAAGTTAGTAGTTGGCTTCCATTCCAAGTAGCAGCAGAGCCACTAAAATTACAAGATGAATAAGTTAACGTCATGACACTGCCGGAACACAATGATGTTGATGGTGTAGGACAAGAGGTACCTGCATAAGATAATTTTTCTATAAAGTTTTCTTTTAAAAAATCAAATATATTTTTTTTATTATCAAAATAAGTTAAACTTCCACCAGTAGTGGAAGAGCTATAAGCTCCAGAAATGGCGCTATTAATAGACTCTGAAGGACTGCTGGAATCACTTGGATTCGTATCACCACTATCTTTTTTGCAACCATTTAGAATAGAAATCGTTATTAAAAAAATCGCTTTAATAATCAAATTTTTTTTACTATTCATAAAACCTCTTAAATTGAATGAAATGTTAAAAATTTATACTTAATTATTTTATTGCGAACTTTCAGCTGAAATTATAGCATTGTCCATTTTTTTGTTATTTGAGCCAAAGGAAAAAGTAGATTTATTATTAAATTGAAAAATATATTCATCTTGCTCAATATACCCAAAATTTTCTTTTAAATATCGGGCTTGTTTTTCTGGGGAAGTTTTTAATTTCACAATTTTTTCTTCTAAAGTTTGGTTTTGAATTTGAAGTTCCATGATGGTCTGATTTAAAACATCTTTTTCATTCAGCAATTCCATAAAGTTTGAAATTCCTGCTTTTCCAATAGCAATAGAGCCAATAATGAGCCATAGAACAATCACAACAACCCATCTTGCCAAAGTTTGAAATCTTTTGGAAAAAACAGTGGGTTGCATATTTTGTGTGTTCATATAAAATCCATCTAACAAATAGAAAACGGTAGCTTCAAAATCCATTGCTTTATTTTAGCACGAAAATAAAAATTTGTAGAATAAAATTGAAATATGAAAAATATTTTTAGATTAAAAAATGTCAATCTTATTTGATTTACTCCCATGCCACACTATCTTTTGGAAATTGACTAAGAAAAGGAATAGGATAAAGATTTGATATTTGCTCTAAACCCAGTAATAAGGAAATGACTCTATCAATTCCTAGTGCATTACCAGAGCAAGGGGGGAGTCCAAATTTCATGGCATTTTCAAATTGTAGATCAGACTTTAATTCGTTGCGAATTGTTTTTGTTTTTTGAAACCTTTCTTTTAAAACATGAGCATCATTTAATTCAAAATACCCATTACAAATTTCGACTCCGTTAATATAAGCTTCCAAACGTTCTACGTAAGGCTTATGTATTGTTTCGTTATTTGAATTTAAAGAGGTCTCTTGAGCTGCTAATGCACCCATTTGAATGGGATAATGGGTAACGAAACAAGCTTTTTGTTGCAAAAGAAAGGGTTCTATTTTTTCCATAAATAATTTATAAAATAAGCTATCCCAGTCATCGCTTTCTACAATGGAGTGACTTTGTAACTTTGCTTTTTCATAAAATAAATCTCTGTTTTGAACTTGCTCGAGATCAATAGATAAAATATCTTTAAATAATTTATCAACACGAAAAACAGGCCACTGTTTTGGAATATCTAAATGAGTTCCTAAAAATTCGGATAAAACCAAAACTAAATTTTGAGTATCTTCAATTAGAGTTCTTAAATTTGCATTTGCTCGATACCATTCTAACATAATGAATTCGGGTTCATGTTGTTTAGAAACTTCTCCGATATTTCGGTATGCACGAGAAAGCTGAAATATTTTTTCGGTTCCTTCTGTCATGATTTTTTTTAGAGCAAATTCTGGACTTGTTGGAAGTTGTAACTCCCATTTTTGACCGCGATGATCGATATAATTTGTAGCAAAAGGATTTAAATAGACTTCCATTCCACCGCTAGGAACCAGAGTCGGGGTTTCAATACACAAAAAACCTCTATTTTTAAAAAAAGAATGAACTCTCTCTAAAGAGCGGTTTCGTTGTTTAATGAGTTTTATTCTTGTTGATGCAGGAGAATGATAAAAATGAGAAATTTGAGTTTGATCATTCTGCTTTTGTTGTTTTAAAATGAAATCTTTAGAAGGAATTGGATTTGGAATGACAGCATTCTCCCATTCTTCTAAAGAATTTGTCTTTTGTAAAATTTCAGTTACCTTGATAAAGTAACAATCATCGTATTTAGATTCCGTATTTTCATTTAGTTTTAATATTTTACATCTAAATGTAATTAAATCTCCTTGGTTAAAAGAGGATTGGTTTAAATACTCACTTTTTCCAATAGGCCAAATAGCACCTGTTGCATCACAAAGCCCCATTTGATTTTCAATAAAAAAAACACGACCAGAGGAAAGTCTTTCTGTTACCGAATGGACTTTTCGAAGTTCGAATAAATTTTGTAAAACCAATTGATTTTTACTTTTGTAATTCATTTTGCAATTTTCTTACGTACAGGTTTTTTATTTGTTACTTTCGTTTTTCTAACGGATTTCTTTTTTCTAACATTTTTTTCTTTTGCTTTTTTTTCTTCGCTTTTTTGATGAAGCATTTTATAAATTTTATCAAATGCACTGCCATCTTCAAAGCGAGACTTTTTCTCATCCCAGTTACCAGCATGGAATCCTGTTAAAAGTTCGAAAGCTTCTTCTACTTTTGAAACGGGCCAAATATGAAATTGTTCTTTTTCAATGGCTTCACGAACTTCTCTATTTAACATCAAATGTTTGATATTTTGAACAGGAATAATACAGCCATGTCTTCCAGTTAATCCATGTAATTTACATGTTTTAAAGAACCCTTCTACTTTTTCATTTACACCACCGATAGGTTGTACTTCACCAAACTGATTTACAGAACCTGTTACTCCAATTCCTTGATCGATTGGAATATTTGCAATGGTTGATAAAATCAGACAGAGTTCTGCAAGAGTTGCTGAATCGCCATCGACACCATTGTAATTTTGTTCAAAACAAATTGTTGCTGCAATATTTGCGGGTGATTTTTTAGCAAAATTAGCATTAATCCAACTTGTTAATATACTCACACCTTTATTATGGAGTTTTCCAGATAATGAAGCATCTCTTTCAATATTTAAAATACCTGGTTTGCCTTTATAGGTGCGACAGGTAATTCTTGTTGGCACTCCAAAAGATAAATCTCCTAAAGAGTAAACAGCAAGGCCATTTATTTCACCAACTCTTCTCGATGTTGTTGAAATAATAATGTCTTTCCGTTCTAACATTTCTATAATGTGATCTTCAATTGCAGAGGATCTAGCGTAGCGTTCTTCGACTGCTTTTTCGACATCGGATCTTGTTACCTTTTTGCTTTTAGATTCTTTCGCCATGAAATCGGCTTCAATGGTAATGTCTTTTATTAAGCTAAAGCGGGTTGTTAATTTATCTTGATCATCAACAATACGGCTTCCAAACTCAACGATAGCAGCGATTCCACTTTCATCAAAAGGTAACAAATTTTCTACTTTTGTTCTTGTTGAAATAAATTCAACATAATCTTGAATGGTCTTTTGTGAACGATCCATTTGTGCATCAAAATCGGCTTTAATTTTAAAAATTTTATTAAAATCTTCATCATGTTGATAAAGCATTCGATAAATCCAGTCCGAACCAATTAAAATAATTTTAACATTTAATGGAATGGGCTCAGGTCTTAAACCGCTTGTGGCTAAAATACTGTATTGTTCACCTAAATCTTCGATAAAAAGTTTTTGGTTTTTTAATACTCGTTTTAAAGTATCCCATACTTGAGGTGCACGTAAGACATCTAATGCATTTAAAACAAGGTAACCGCCATTTGCACGAGCCAAAGATCCTGCTTTGATCATTTTAAAATCAGTTGTATAAACACCATATTCAATATTTTTTTCAATCTTTCCAAATAAATTATAAAAGGTTGGATTATTTTCAATGATGATCGGAGCGCCTTTTATTTCTGTATTATCAACAAAAACATTGATACGGTAAGGAAGATGGGGATCTCCCTTTTTTAAATGATAAGAAGTGGGAGCTACGGATTCTTCGCCTTCTGTTTCAGAATCATCTTCATCCGGTAAAAAATCATTTAAATTTTCTAATAAATGTTTTTTTACTTCGTCTAAATATTCAAGAACATTTTTTTGGGATTCATATTCTTTAAGAAAGGGAATTAAAGCTTGACTAACAACATAATCACCTAATTCAGATTGCAATTCTTCTAATTTATTTTTAGTATCATTTTCAATAGATCTTACTTTACGAGCAAAATCTAGAACTTCAGGTTCTAATAAATTTCTTTCGGCTTCTATTTTTTCTTTTTGTTCATCATTTAATTCAGAGTAATCTTTTTCGCTTAAAGGTTTTCCTTCAATGATAGGTACCGTAACAATACCCATTCGAGTCGATTTTACTCCAAAGTTTTTAGTTTTTGCCGCTTTTTCAAGTTCACTAAATAATTTTGCTTTTTTTTCATTACTGGCATTAACAGTTGAATTTACGTTTGTTTCATATTCTTCAGATTGAAAAGCATCAACAAGTTCAACGGTGAGTTGTTCCATTAACTCATCCATTTGTTTTTTAAAACGTTTTGCTATTCCTGTTTTTAATTCCATTGTGTGTGGAGATTCTGGATTTTTAAAATTGTAAACATAAATCCAATCGCCTGGAGTCGGGCAACGTTCTGCTGTTTTTTTAAGAAAGGAACGTATTACACTTGTTTTGCCTGTTCCTTGAACTCCAGCAACATAAATATTGTAGCCAGGTTTTTGGATTCCCAAGCCCAGATTAATTGCTCTTACAGCTCTTACTTGAGAAATAATGTCATAGTTTGGTTCCGATTTTTTATGTTTATCTATTTCAACAAGTTTTTGATCACAAGTACGATAAACTTCTTCAGTGGAGAGGCGGCGAAAGCGTTGTGAACTTCTTTGGATTTTTAAATTAACAGGGAAGTTTTTCTCTCTTTGCTCAAGAATTTTTTGAGTGAGTGAGGTTGCTGTATCCGTAGTTTTAGTTTTTTTCATTCCGTCCTCTTTCTGATACAAATATCGCACTGCATACAACGCCAAAGGTTTTTTGTAGCCCCCTGAATAGCGCGAGAAGCAAAAAATTCGAAACTTGCAGATAATCTGCATGTTGTTGATGTAGATAACTTATCAAGTTCGCGCAAGCTCGCGTGAAAATGACTTCGAGCTGAAATATATCTGGGTATTTCCTTTTGTAAATGAATATAGCCATTTTTCAATATTACTCCATTTTTGGCATCATCCTGATTTATTTTAGCAAATGATAACATTTTTTGATCTTGATAGTACAAAAAAACTTGCTCGCACGTTTCTTGTGTGAGTTCACATGCATCATGCAACATTTTCAAAGGGATGATTGTTTGAGCTCCTTTTAATACAAGCCAACATTTTTCAACAAGAGTAACTAAACCTTCTAATACTTTTCTACGTTTTGTCATTCCTTCTGGAAGAATAGCTAGTATATCCGCAAAACTTTTATTTTGCGTTAACTTAACATGAAAATACGATTCGCCAGAACGTGTGTCTTCTAAGATATTGCAAATTCTTAAACCTGCAAAAATATTATCTAGTTTTTTTTCTTTATTATCTGTTTTTTTTGATTTTGTAAGCTCTAATAAATTTTGTTTAGGAACAAAAGAGCTTTCACCAAATGAATTTGGCATATATCTCATAAATTGAGCACATTGTTCTAAAAATAAAGAAGGTTCAGGAAAAGAAGATTTAAATTGATATTCTCTTCGAATGGGATCGGCACCTGTCCAAAGTAACACGCCTTTTGAAGGTTCTCCACTTCGACCCGCTCTTCCTAACATTTGAAAAAATTCTTCTATGTTACTTGGAAATCCAAAAACAACAACCAATTGTATTCCTGCTACATCAACACCCATACCAAATGCCGTTGTTGCACAAACAACAATTTTTTGAGTGGCTTCTTGCACATATTGCTCTACATTTTTCCGCTCATTTTTAGGAAGCCCTGCATGGTAAACAACGGAGTGTATTTTTAATTTTTTTAATTTTCGTGTGGACTCTTCGCATAATAAACGACTTTGAAAATAAACTAACGTTTTATTTGATTCTGTTTTTTGTAGAATTTGTACTAATTTTTCCCACTGTTCTGCATTTGAAAAAACACGATTGCTTTCAACAACGATATTTTCTCCTAAAGGATTTGAAGTGTATTCAAACACATTCGTATTTTCTGGAAAAACTTTTTTTATAATATCAAGTCTACTATTGCGTCCCGCGGTTGCTGTTAATGCTAATATTCTTGGCAATTGCAATTTGGATAAATATTTTCCAATTTCAGAATATTCAGGTCTGAAATTATGTCCCCAGGAAACGACACAATGTGCTTCATCGACGACAGCCATGCTTAAATTCATTTTTGAAATGGCATTTAAAAAAGAAGGTAACACAAAACGTTCCGGAGAAGCGAAAATAATTTTAGCCTCTCCTGTTTTTATTTTTTTCCAGGCTTGTTTTCTTTCCTCTTCGGATTGTTCCGAAGTAAAAACAGCACAGCATATGTTTGCATTTTCCATGCGTCGTTCCTGATCCCTCATTAATGAAATGAGAGGACTGATAACAAGAACGGGCTTATCTTCAAAAAATAATGCTGGTAAGCTATACAATAATGTTTTTCCAGCACCTGTCGGAAGTGTTGCTAATACAAATTTCTTATCATGAATTTGTGCCAAGACTTCTCTTTGGGCAGGGCGCAGGCTTGTTAAGGAGAAGTTTTTTTTAGCAAATTCTTCACATTTTTCTACAAATTCAGATTCCATAAGCTCCACTCATCACGTTCGAACCTATTTACGATGGTTTTGCAAAGGAGTACAGTACTTGAGGAAGATGTTTTTAATTTTCTATTGAATGAGTATAAAATGAAGTTTATTTATAAAGTTTTAGTCTTATCTTTGGCGGGAGTGATTCTTGGAGGAATAACCGTCTTTTTTTTGTTAAAAGAAACAAATCAAAAGACAATGGTGAATACACCAAGTTCCTCTAAGGTAACAGAAGCAGATTGGAAACAACTTCAATCACTCAATTCAATTTCTGGAAATATTCCAGATGAACTTAGGCCCTTAAATGGAACTACAATTAAAATTCCTGGATTTATCATTCCGCTTGAAGATAACCAAGATTTTGTTAATGAATTTTTATTTGTTCCTTCTCCTATGGCGTGTATTCATGTCCCTCCTCCGCCACCAAATCAAATTATTCATGTCAAAATGGCATCTGGTAAAAAAGCAAAAATGACATACGGGCCTGTTTGGCTCATAGGAAAATTTGTGATTTCAGAAAATAGCGGAAAAAAAATCAAAACTTCGTTTGAAATGATTGGTTCCTATACTCAGCCCTATATGTAAAATAATTGAATTATAATAGAATAAATTGCATTTTATTTTTTTTATTAAATTCCGATATTCACATAAATCTCAAGGATGGGTTTTTATGTTCACAAAAAAAGGAATTAAATTTAAAATTTTATTATATTGTGGTTTTTCTGTAGTCATTTTCTCCGTTTTTTTAGTTTGGTTGAGTAATTTATATTGGAACGTTTTATTAAATGATAAAAAAGAAAAACTCCAAAATATTGTTGAAATTGGATCCTCTCTTGTAAAAGGTTATATTGATCAAGAAAAAAAAGGAACTTTATCAAAAGAACAAGCACAAGCAAGGGCAAAAGCAGATTTAAATGTCATTCGATATTCTGGAAAAGAATATATTTTTGTTACAAATACAGAAGCCTATCAAGTTTTAAATCCTGTAAAACCAGAATTAAGTGGAAAAGATATGTCTGGCTTTGCAGATCCGACTGGATTAAAGCTGTATGTAGAAATTGCGAATTTAGCAAAAAAAAGTGGTTCTGGTTATATTTATTATATGTTTCCTAAAGCAGGTTCTACCGTGCCATCTAAAAAATTATCCTATATAAATTATTTTCCAGAATGGAATTGGATTGTTGGTACAGGACTATATATGGATGATGCTTATGCTGCCATGAATGAATTTTTAGGGATTCTTTTAATTGCTTGTGTGTTTTGTATTGTTACTTTAGTAATTCTTGGAATTTATTTTGCAAACTCTGTTGAAAAACCCTTAACTGAAGTTTGCAAGACTTTATTACAAGCTTCTGCTGGTTTATTAGGAAAATGTGAACAATTAAAATTATCAAGTTCGAGTGTTAAAAAATATTCTAAAGAACAAGAATCTTCCATTCAATCTACTGCAGCCGCTATTTCTGAAATTACAAGTATGATTGGGAAAACCACAGAACTTACAGGAAATTCAGCTAAATTAGCAAATGATATTTCTATGAAGGCTGAAGACGGTGAAGTTTCAATGAAAAATATGATTTCATCTATGCAAGGAATTCATGAAGCAAGCTCAAGATTAAAAGAAATAGAAAGTATTATTAATGAAATTGAAACAAAAACAAAAGTAATCACAAAAATTGTTGCGAAAACAGAATTGCTTTCTTTAAATGCTTCGATTGAAGCAGCTCGCGCAGGGGAGCATGGGAAGGGTTTCTCTGTGGTTGCAGAAGAAGTTGGAAATTTAGCTCATACGAGTGGAAAATCATCGAATGAAATTAGAACATTACTTCAAAAAAGTAGAGAAGAAGTGCAACGTATTCTTGTACAAGCTCTTGAAAAAGTAGAAGATGGTCAAAAAAGAACGACTAAAGTTTCGGAGTCTTTTACAGATATTGTTCAAGGAATTAAAGAAATAAATCATCAAATGGGTCAAGTATCTGATGCAACAAAAGAACAAGAAATAGGTGTGAAACAGATATCAAATGCAATGGGACAGTTAGATCAGCTTGCTTTTAAAAATACGGGTGAGTCTGAAAAATCATTAGAAGCAACAGAATCCATTTCAAAAGAAAGTAACAATCTAAAAGAAGTGGTCCATAAGACTGAGAGTGTTGTGTATGGAGTTGGAAAAAAAATTAGACATAAGTAGCTAATATTATTATTTATATTTGTTTTTATTCAATATAATCTCAATTTTCCCGATGAAATGATGTAGTTGTTTTTATGAGGACTGCATTATGTCAAATAATCGTGGAATAAAATTTAAAATTCTTTTAAATAGCCTTTTGTCTGTATTCATATTTGCAATGTTCCTCGTATATATTTCTAATATCTATTGGAATGAATTATTAGATTCTAAAAAAGAAAAGTTGCAAAATATTGTCGAAGTGGGTTCAACCATTGTATCTCATTTTATAGATTTAGAAAAAAAGTCCATTTTACCTAAAGAAGAAGCTCAAAATAGAGCAAAAGACACCATAAATTCTATTCGCTATTCAGGAAAAGAATATATTTTTATTACAAATACGAAAGCCTATCAAGTTTTAAACCCAGTTAAACCGGAATTAAGTGGAAAAGATATGTCAGGTTTTACAGATCCAAATGGGGTAAAATTATTTGTTGAAATAGCAAATGTCGCAAAAAAATCGGGTAAAGGGTATGTCGAGTATATGTTTCCTAAAGCAGGTTCCACTACTCCGAGTAAAAAACTATCTTATGTGAATTATTTTCCAGAATGGGACTGGATCATTGGTACTGGACTATATATGGATGATGCTTATGAAGCCATGACTCGATTTCTTGAAATTTTATTATTTGCATGTTTATTTTGTATCGCTACGTTAATATTTATAGGTATCTATTTTGCAAATTCTGTTGTTAAACCATTAACAGAAGTCTGTCTTTCTTTGTTAAATTCATCTGAATCTTTATTTAATAAAAGTAACGAATTAAAAAATTCTAGTAGCAGCGTTATTAAATATTCAAAAGAGCAAGAGTCTTCTATTCAAACAACAGCAGCTGCTATTTCAGAAATTACAAGCATGATTGGAAAAACTACAGAATTGACTTCAAATTCAGCAACACTCGCAAACAATATTTCTGGTAAAGCAGAAGATGGCGAAGTTTCTATGAAGAATATGATTACTTCAATGCAAGGGATTCATGAAGCAAGTTCAAAATTAAAAGAAATTGAAAATATTATCAATCAGATTGAGAGTAAAACTCAGGTGATTAATAAAATTGTTTCTAAAACAGAACTTTTATCATTAAATGCTTCTATTGAAGCAGCTCGAGCAGGAGAACATGGTAAGGGTTTCTCAGTTGTGGCTGAAGAAGTGGGTAATCTTGCTCATATGAGTGGGAAATCTTCCAGTGAAATACAAGCTCTATTGCAAAGAAGTAGAGAAGAAGTACAACGTATTTTAGTACAAACAATTGATCGTGTTGAAGATGGCCAGAAAAGAACTTTAAAAGTATCCGCCGCATTTTCTGATATTGTGAATGGAATTAAAGAGATCAATTTTCAAATGGGTCAAGTCTCCGATGCAACAAAGGAACAAGAAATTGGTGTGAAACAAATTTCAGTTGCTATGGGACAACTCGATCAGCTTGCCTTAAAAAATACAGTGGAGTCAGAAAATTCATTGAAATCCACTGAAGATATTTCAACCGAGAGCAATAATTTAAATGAAATTGTTGAAAAAACAGAAATTGTTATCTTTGGTAACGTTAAAAAATTAAAGTAATTGATTTATATTTATTTAATATAAATTTTCTGTTTTTTAATTAAAAATGAATTCTCGATAATTATTTAGTAATTAACATAGCATAAAAAAAGGTTGCTAAAATCAAATCGAGATGAGTAATAATGCCAATAAATAAACTTCGCTCTGATAATTCAAACATTGTTCTAAACATAACTAACCTAACAAGAGGGTTCACTGCTTCACTTCTGAGTGCTCCAATATCGCGCCATATACGTGCATTTTCAAATTTAAATAAGTGATCGCGATGATAACTAGCAGGATAATATTCCTTTTGTAAATTTAATTTAGCAATTAGGGCTTCATTCCATATTCGTAACGTTTTATTTAAAAACATAATGAAAAATATAAATCCAGCAACATGATATCGAGAAAATTCGTAGCTTATTAAAAAATGACTCGAAAAAAACAAAGAAATCATTAAAAGTACAACTATAATTCGGGGCCAAAAATTCATAAAAAATTCAAAGATATTTTCCTGAAAGTTTTCAATTTTTGACATAGATCTATGATTAAATTTAAAATTCCACATAAGAGCATCGATTGTACACCACGTGATTAGGCAAAAGGCAATAATGTCCAAGCGGATTAAATAATTTCCGCTATTATAAATAGGGACGCTCATGAATAATAGTGCTAATGCAATATAACATCTAAAATCGGTTTTTGAAATTTCAAATTTATTATTTTGATTGGGATGGGCTAGGTTGTTCAATAGTTTTTGATTCGCATCCTGAGCTTGATACTGCATTGAAATGGAGCCGCCCTGCAATAGGCCAAGTTCAAACCTCCACTTCTTAATTCTTGGGATACTTGTCCTCCAATCATAAGTGGAAGCCAGTCGAAGAATCCCTGCAATTATTGTAATAAGAGAAGCATATAAAAGGGAGATATTTAATTTTTCGGTTAAAACAATTGTTAAGGTTACAAAAGGGGTTTTGTCTGCCCCCATTCTTAAAATATAAAAAAATTTATTAATTACCTTAATTTTATATGGAAAAATGAGAGTGCGCCAATGAAAATAATTAAATAAATACGCGCCATAAAAGGACATTTTTCCAGCAAAATACACTGAAAATAATGAGAGTATTGAAATTCCGATAAAGGATTCCAATAATATATTATTGATTAAACTTACAATCATAAATTATTGGTTCAGAGCCATCAGGGCTTTTGATTAAATTTTCATCTCGAGCAATCATAACTGGAGGATGATTTGTTTCATTTAAAAGAATAACGCCACAATGAGGACATTTTACTTCGACATGAGCATCATTTTTAGCTCCAGACTCAAAAACTAAATGAAAACGTCTTTTACAAGTCGCATTATCAATTAATCGTTTTTCATATTTCATGTTGTTAGATCTATTCTCCATAAAATCCTCCTATCAAAAAGGCTATCAGCGGCTTGTTTGTAACGCAAGATACAAGTAGGCTCAAGGTTCGGCGAATTTGTTTTTCGCATTTGACATTGGAGGAAGAAATGAACCACGCAAAAATTCTTGCTGGCAAACGTGGTATTGTATTTGGCGTTGCAAACAATAAATCTATTGCATGGGCTTGCGCACAAATTTGTGCCGAACAAGGAGCACAACTCGCTTTTAATTTTTTAGGAGATGCGCAAGAAAAACGTGTGCGTGAACTTGTAAAAGAGCTTCCTGAATCTATTGTATTACCTTGTGATGTATCAAAAGATGAGCAAATAGAGTCTTTTTACAGCAATATTCAAAAACAATGGGATTCTATCGATTTTATCATACACTCCGTTGCTTTTACTGAAAAAGAAAATTTAAAAGAAAAATTCATGGTTGTGACAAGAGAGTCTTTTGCATCCACTTTAGATATTTCTGCTTATTCTCTTGTAGCTATAACACGTGCTGCTTTACCTCTTATGAAAAAAGGCGGGAGCGTAATTACAATGTCCTATTATGGGGCTGAAAAAGTTGTTCCTCGTTATAATGTAATGGGTGTTGCAAAAGCGGCATTAGAATCTTGCGCAAAATATTTAGCCTATGATCTTGGTGATGTTGGCATCCGCGTAAATGCAATTAGTGCGGGTCCTATTCGTACTTTATCTTCAAGTGCTATTCCAGGTATTAAAGAAATGCTGGATAATGCTCATAAGCATGCACCTTTAAAAAGAAATGTAACAACAGACGATGTTGCTCGTTCCGCTCTCTATTTGTTATCCGATCTTTCTTCTGGGGTAACTGGTGAAGTTTTACATGTGGATTGTGGTTATAATACCCTTGGCATGTTTTCAGCAGTTGAGTAGTTGATGGCCATTCTGCATAAATTAGATCGATTAATTGCCAATGAAATAATAACGCTGACGTTTGTGATTACCGCAAGCCTCAGCTCTGTTATGATCATGGCTAAAATTCCTCGTTATGCTCAAGTGCTTTTTTCAGCTCCTGATACGGGAACAACTTTTTTAATGTTGTTACTCATGATTCTTCCCTCAATTATTAAATTTACTGTTCCTATTTCTTTATTAATTTCAGCTTCTCTTGTTACGATAAGAATGGCTGCTGATAGAGAGCTTGAAGCTTGGATGGCTAGTGGTGTGAGTATTTTAAGACTTTCAGCTATGCCTTCTTTTATTGGCCTAATTGTTATGGTGATTTCATTATTTAGCGCTCTTATTTTTGAGCCTTATTCAAATAAACAATTTGAAAAATTTAAATGGGTTCAATCACGAAAAGCTGTAGAAGAGTTGATAAAAGATTCTTTGCGTGAAAAATCATTTAATAAAAGTAAAGTTTTAGATTCGGATAGAGTAAATATACTTTTATATATTCAAGATATTTCAAAAGATCGATCCGAATTTAAAAATGTTTTTCTCTCTGCAAAAACAAGTTCTGAAAAATATTATTCTGCTATTGTTTCAAGTACTGGAAGTTTAAAAAAGAAATTAAATGCAGGGTTCCCTGATTATATATTTTCCCTTAATAAGGGAACAGCATACTCTATAAAGCACTCTGATAAATCAATCTCTTATTATTTAAAAGAAAATCCAGATTCATTTCAATTACAAAAAAAAGATATGAAACATAAAGATTTTCTTTTATTTCCAAATCCTTCAGATTTTACTATAACTTACTTTTCAGAAATGAATATTTCATTAGTTAATACTTTAAAAAATAAATTTAAAGGTGATGTGAATTTTACTGAAAATACCAATCAGCTCTATCCCATTGCCTATTTTGAAATGCTTGAAAAAGAAAAAGAGAAAAATCCAGATTGGAGCAAAGATTCAAAAATAATAGATAAATTAATATTTATTTTTAAACAAATATCAGTTCCTATTTCAACTATATTTTTACCAATTATTGGCATTTGTCTTGGAATTCAAGATCCAAGAAGAAAACAATTTGGAGTTTATTTAGGTATAGGTATTGTAGTTTTTGTTCTTTATGCATCTATTTCTGTTTGTCAGCAATTGGCTTTAAATTTTGTACTGCCTCCTTTTTTCATGCTATTTATTTCTCCTATTGCTTTGATTATCATAATAGCTTTACTTTTAAGATGGCGTTTACGACATCCACCCTCTACAGGCTTTATCGCATTTGTTAGAGATGATTTATTAAAAATAAAAATCTTCTCAAAAAAAGGATAAAAGATGCGAATTTGGTGGTATATTGCTTCGCAATATTTAAAAACAGTATTAAATATTTTATTATTTTCTTTGGGTATTTATTTTATTATAACTTACATGGAAGAGAGTCAGCATTATTTTGATGGCTATGAAGTTTCCAACAAAATTAAATTTTTATATTATTTTTGGCAAATTCCAGGAATAACAATTCAATTGATGCCTTTTGCAGTATTAATTGGCGGCATCCTTACCAATTGGATGCTTGCCAAACATGGAGAAATCTCGGCACTGCGAGCCGCTGGGCTTTCTATGATGAAAATTTCAATTCCATTAATTTTTGTTGGTTTCTTTTTTACTTTAGCTCAATTTATGATAAGTGAGCTCATTCTCCCTGTGAGTTCAACTCATTATCAAAGAATTCGGAAGGTTGATGTCGAAAGAAAAGAAAATGAGGTCGTTTTTACGGAAAGCACTTGGCTAAAAGCAAAAGGTACGGTATTACATTTTGAGAAATACAATGAACAAAAACAAGAATTATTTAATGTTGAATATTTTAAATGGGAAAACCAAAGTAGTTTAAAACAAATTGTTCATGCAAAGTCAGGTTATTTTGATGAAAATATTGGAAATTGGGTATTGCGAAACGCAATTGTTACAAACTTTGATATTTCTTCTTCTATTTCTAAAACGGAAGTAAAGCCTATATATGTGACAAATGTGGATTTTGCACCACCCAAGGTTTTAAACCAATCTAGTGAATCGAATCAGTTAAGTTATTGGCAATTAAATAAAATTATTGAAGATGCTCAGGCAGCGGGAACAAATGTTTCGGATCGTATTGTAGATCTTTATTTTAAGCTAAGTTCCCCATTTGCAAATTTGCTTTTTGTGTTTTTAACAATTCCTTTTGCTTTACGTAAAGAAAGGCAAGAAGAAAAATATATCGGAATTGTAATTTGTTTAGTAACAGCTCTAGTTTATTGGTTTGGTAATTTAGCACTAAGAAGTTTTGCTATTAAAGGAAGTTTAAATCCATTATTAGCTGCATGGATAATGAATATTTTAGTTATATTTTTGAGTTATATGCTAATTCGGAAATTGGATAAAGGACAGTAAATATGTTTGAATTGAATTCCATTCTTGAAGCGGTCTCGAAAGGAAAAATGAATGTTGAAAAGGCAAAATCATTAATAGAAAAAAATTATGTCTTAAGGAAACAAAGAAAAGAGAACTCTTTTGATAATGCTTCAAATCCAAATCATGTAAATAAAGAAGAAACACAAGAGGGATTAAAAACGGCATTTGAAAAACTTAAAAAAACAGTAAATATTGAAGAATTATTAAAGATTTCTAGTAATCTTGTTCATCAAATATCTGAAAATATGCCGCAAATTGATAAAATTCAGGAAAATATATCTAATAATTTACAACCTTTTGGGTTTTCACCAAATATCTCTGGTCTTGATTCTAAGCTTTCTGTATTTCGTGCTTTTCATGTAAGTGATGATAGTAGTGTAAAAGAAAATCAAGTGGTCGGTTCCCAGTGGTTTGGAGTTAATTTTTCGGAAAGCTCTGAAATTAAAAATAATAAATTTACAGCGGTTCAGTTTTCCGAATTGGCTATCATTCGTTCTGACTTTTGTAATTCTAATTTTAGTTTAGCAAGATTAAGTAATGTAACTCTGCAAGAAGCACGTTTAGAAAATAATAAGTTTTCTCGTTCTGCTTTATCCGATGTAACAATATCAGAATCCGATTTCACAGAAAATCATGTTGTTAAATCAGACTTCTCAGAAACAAGAATTCATGGAAGTCGTTTAAATCGAATGATTTTTACAAACGTAAATTTTCATGATTGCGAATTTGAAGATTGTGATATTCAGGGAATTGAATTTGAAGATTGTAAATTTAAAGAATGTCTATTTTCTAAATTGCATTTATCTTTAAAAGAACCAATTAAAATATCAGGATGTAGCAGTATTGGGAAAAACTTCACAGGCTGTCACACAGCTGAAGAGTTTCTAGAAATATTAAACTCACCAAATCCAGAAACTCGTCATTAATTCTTGCAGTATACTAAGTTTTTTCAGATAAATAAAATTATCTTTGAAGCCATCTCTATTTTTGGGTATGAGTAATAGAGAAGGCTGCTAGGTAGTCTTTGTTTATAATTTGGAGGTTCCTAATGACAATTAAGATTGGTATTAATGGTTTTGGTCGTATTGGCCGCTGTATATTAAGAGCATTAAAAAATGAGCGTGATATCGAAGTTTGTCTCATAAATGATCTAACAGATGCAAAAACTTTAGCACATCTTTATAAATACGATTCTGTTCATGGAAAAGCACAACAACAAGTAGATCATAAAGACAATGCTTTGGTAATAGATGGAAAAACAATTCCAATTACAGCAGTGCGCAATCCAGCGGAAATTCCTTGGGGAGCAAATGGAATT
>NZ_JBIPMD010000015.1:0-28299 GCF_044369315.1 Silvanigrella sp. | reverse complement strand
GTCATAGAATATATAGAGGTGTTTTATAATCGAATTCGTGCTCATTCTGCCCTTGATTATCATGCACCTTTAGAATATGAAGAAAATTATGAAATTTAATAGTCCACTTTTCGGGGATCATACCAATCATAGTTTACAATTATTAGATATAAATACAATAAATAATAATAATTTTAAGTACAATTTAATAGAAGGAGATATTATAAATGAAGAGAACCTTAATAACAATAGAAATATATATAGTGCTCCTTTAAATTACTCTAAGAAAAAATGGAATAACGGAAAAATATATTACTCTTTTCATTTGTACAATCAAAGAAATAAAAATTTACAATTAAGAAAATTTAGTCATTATGAAAAATCATTAATTCGATATGCAATGGATGAATTAGAAAAAATTGCAGACATTAATTTCATAGAAGTTTATCATAAACCTTTTCATAATTATTTAGAAATTATGGTAGATGATGGGTGTTTTTCTGGAATAGGTTCTGAGCATCCCCAAACTGTTTCTTTAGGAGAGGGATGCGTACAGCCAGAAATTATACAGCATGAACTTATGCATGCTTTAGGATTTTTACATGAACAAAGTAGAGCAGATAGAGATTATTATATAAAAATCATTAAAGAAAATATCATGCGAGGAAAAGAAAATAATTTTGATTTAGGTCCATATTCAACCATTCATTTTGGACCTTATGACTATTATTCTATCATGCATTATGCCTTAAATTCATTTAGTATAGATCCAAAAAAATTTACTATGATACCACTTTTAAATGGTGTTTATTGGGAATATATTGGCAATGTTAAAACTTTAAGTAATTTAGATCGAGAAGCTTTACAAAGAGCGTATGGAAAAGCAAAAGTGAGATAATAATTAGGCACTAATATTTTCGTTATTTTCCACTTTTTTAGGCTGTAAAGTTTCTCTTTGATTTTGTTCTGTCTTTATAAAATCTTTGTTTGTTTCATGGACAGGTACGGGAATAGCATTTAATTTTACAACTTTTCTTTTCTTATTTATTTTTTTAGTAAGTTTAGCGACATGCTTTAATTCTTGAAGATATAAAGCATGATTTTGTTTCATTTCAGTCTCCATAAGCTCTATTTTTTTAAATATTTTCTTTTCTAATTCAAAATCTTGCTCTAATAAATTTTTTCTATAATCCGTAGATTTTCTACTATAAAGTAACAAAACAGGGGCTTGAATTGCTCCCATTAAAGCAAGAATGGTTCTCAATCCATTAAAAGGGTAGGGGTCAAATCTTAAATTTTGATAAGGAATAAATTCGTTCCATAAAACACAGCCAACAACTATCCCAAAAAAGAAAAAAAGAGCCCACCATGAAGTGGAAAACTCATAAAACCGGGAGCCTGATTTGTCTCTAATTTTGCAAAATGAATCAAGTTTTTCTTTTGAAAGTCTCATGACGCTTCCTAGTCAGGTTTAGAATCAAATACGAAAGAGCATTTTCCACAATACAGGTTCGTCAGTATTTTGTAAATATTTTGTGACAACGATGTGACAAATTTGTCTTAGACCGTTTTAAAGGAAAATGAAAAAGTATCCTCAGATAGCAAAATTAGCCTTATTTTATAGGAATAGACTTCCTCAATGAAAGGTTCTTTGTTACAAAAGAGGTGGATTAATTTGCACTCTATTAATGTTTATTGTGCGTACACTTCTTTAATTGTCGAGGAAATTCATGTCTTACCACCACAAGCAACTAGAACCATATTGGCAAAATCATTGGAAAAATAAAAATATTTTTAAAACTACAGAAGATAAATCAAAGCCAAAATTCTATGCTTTAGACATGTTTCCTTACCCAAGCTCTTCAGGACTTCACGTTGGACACCCAATGGGTTATACGGCGACAGATATTGTGTCGAGATATCACAGAATGAAAGGATACAATGTCCTTCATCCTATGGGATGGGATGCCTTTGGACTTCCTGCAGAGCAACATGCCATTGATACCGGTGAACATCCCTCAAAAGTAACATACCGCTCTATTAATAATTTTAGATCCCAATTGCAAAGCCTCGGTTTTTCTTACGACTGGGATAAAGAAATTGCTACTTGTGATCCAAAATATTATCACTGGACTCAATGGATTTTTTCTCTTTTATATAAAAAAGGTCTTGCTTATCAAGCAGAAGTTTTTGTAAATTGGTGCCCAGCATTAAAGACAGTTCTTGCAAATGAAGAAGTAATTGATGGCAAAAGCGAACGCGGCAATCATCCCGTTTTCCGTGTTCCCATGAAACAATGGATGTTAAAAATAACCTCTTATGCAGATCGTTTATTGGAAGATTTAAATAAACTAGATTGGCCAGAGTCCACGAAAGAAATTCAAAGAAATTGGATTAAAAAATCTGTTGGAGCAAAAGTAACATTTTCTATAAAAAATAATGACTCCGATAAAATAGAAGTTTTTACAACTCGTCCGGATACTTTATTTGGCGCAACCTATATGGTTCTTGCTCCAGAACATCCTTTAGTAAATAAGTTAACAACAACTCATCAAAAAGAAAAAGTAGCCGAATACTGTGACGTTACTTCTCGCAAAAGCGATTTAGATCGTACTGAACTTAATAAAGAAAAATCAGGTATTTTCACAGGATCATACGCAATAAATCCATTAAATGGACAAGCAATAGAAATATGGATAAGTGATTATGTGTTAATGGGATATGGTACGGGAGCTATTATGGCAGTTCCTGCACATGACACACGCGATCATGAATTTGCCAAAAAATTTGGATTAAAAATTATACAAGTTATTCAATCACCAGATAAAAATTTTGAAATTGAAAAAGAAGCTTATACTGAAGATGGTGTCATTATAAATTCTGATTTTTTAAATAATTTAAATGTCGAAGAAGCAAAAACAAAAATAATTGAACATCTTGTTAAAAATAAAATAGGTGAACAAAGTATTACTTATAAGCTTCGTGATTGGATATTTAGCCGTCAAAGATATTGGGGTGAGCCAATCCCAATATTGAAAGATTCAAAAGGAAATACCATTCGTACATTTAATGAAAATGAATTGCCATTAACTTTACCAGAAGTAACAAGTTATGAGCCAACTGGAGACGGAAAAAGTCCTTTATCTGCAATCACAAATTGGGTGCAAAGAAAAAATGAAAAAGGCGATCTTGAATTTGTCGAAACAGACACAATGCCAGGAAGCGCTGGAAGTAGCTGGTACTTTTTACGATACATCGATCCTTTTAATCAAAAATCAATTGGGGATTACGAAAAATTAAAATTCTGGATGCCAGTCGATCTTTATGTTGGCGGCCAAGAACATGCTGTTGGTCATCTTTTATATTCTCGTTTTTGGACTAAAGTTTTATTCGATGCTGGAGTTTGTCCTGTAGATGAACCATTCCATAAATTAGTTCACCAAGGCATGATATGCAAAGATGGCGCTAAAATGTCCAAATCAAAAGGCAATGGCATAAATCCAGACGACGTTATTCGTGAATATGGTGCCGACTCCTTGCGAGTTTATGAAATGTTTATGGGACCACTTACCCAGACAAAAGAATGGGATGATAGCAACTTAGCAGGTGTTCATCGCTTTTTAAGCAGAATACAAAGATATTATTTATCCGATGACGGCAAAAGTTTATTAAATAATGAACCCGCTTCTCAGCAGGATTTAAAAATTCTTCATAAAACAATTAAAAAATTAACAGAAGATATCGAAAATTTAAGCTTTAATACTTCTATTGCTCAAATGATGATTTTTTTAAATACAATTGCGGAATCTCAATGTAAAAATAAAGAAATATTAGGCGAATTTTTAAAATTACTTTCTCCTTTTGCCCCTCACCTTGCAGAAGATTTATGGTTTAAATGCATTTTAGAAGAGAAAATGTTACCTGAAGATAAAAATTATAAATTTGTTTCTTTAGAAAACTGGCCACAATTCGACCCATCTTTAACTGTAGATAATGAAGTTAAAATTGGTGTTCAAATTAATGGAAAACACAGAGGAGAAATTTTAATTCCAATGAATGCTTCACAAGATGAAGCCGTTGCAGCTGCCATGGAAAATGCAAATGTAAAAGCAACTCTAGAAGGCAAAACAATTAAAAAAACAATATTTGTTGCAAATAGAATATTAAATTTTGTTGCGGTTTAAAAAATAAAAAAGATCTTTAATTTTTTATATTTATTAAAGATCTTTTTTTTGTTTCTATAAATTGTCATTTCGGAACTTCACTCGTACAAAACTTCACCTAAAGAATTTAAATGATATAATTTCTTTACTTTTCCTTGATCATCTTTAATAACAACAGATGAATGTGAGTAATATCCAATTTGTATTTCTTCTGTTATTTGTTTGCTTGTTTCCATTCCCGATTTTATTAAGGCATCTTTAATAGGCACTGACCAATGGTGATAACCATTATAAGAAAAATAATAATTTAATGCTAAGTTTCCTTCTAAACTTGCATCGTAATTAACAAGAATATCCATTGTTCCTTTATTAGCGATTAATTCTGCTGTTACAGTTTCACCAGGATTTAAGTCAACAGTCACCCCTGTAGTAGAGCCTATTGTTATCGTTTTTGATTGCATTCCTCCTTTTCCCCAAGTTCCTATATAATTAAACGCAGACTCTCCACCTAATCCAATCCCATTAAATTGAATTCCATAATTTATAGTTTGGCTAAAGCTAAGTGAATGTGTTGAAGACCAATTTGTTTCTACAGTGTTAGAAACTTCACTTGAAATACCAGCATTAAATGTTGCTCTATGACTACTTTTATTTGATAAAGTTTTTGTATCAATAATGATAGGTTTTAAAGATACACCTTTAATACTCGCATTTTTAACTTTTAAAGTTGATACTACTTGTTGCCAGCCATGAGATTCATAAATATCACTCGAAGAAGAATCACTCCGCATGTAAACGCTATTTGGTCTTTTTCCTATATAATTTTCAGAAATATCTTTGAGGATACTTTCATTTCCAATTCTAAATACGGAAGCTTCTTGATCTGTAATCACATGAAAATCATTTCCTGTTGCAGAAATACTTGATAATGATGCGTTCATTCCCGCTATTATAAAAATAGATAAAGCCATTTTTTCTCCAAATAAAAAAATAAGGAATTTGAAAATTATTTTAATTATTAAGAAAAATCTAATGTCAAAAAATTGGCTTAAATTTGAAATTAACCCATCCAACCTTCACGAGAAAAGCGTGTCCACCAATAAATAAAAAATGAAAAAGAATAAATAAAATAAAAAATTAATATATAATATTTATATTTAAAATTAAAAGCATAAAGCGTTTTACCAATAACGTAAAAAAACAAAGGCAATGCAAAAATAAAACGAGAAGTGCTAAAAAATAAATCATATGTTAAAAATTGTACTGCAGAATGAGCACAAGAAAATAATAATGCAATCCAAAATATGACATCATATTGAATTGGGTTTTTATCAGTTTTTAAATTATTATTTCTTATAAAAAATTTAAATATCAGTGCTAAAAAAATGATTATAGGCATCCAAAATGCTTGCAGATCCCAATTTAGAACATTATCTGATCCCCCTACAGAATGAGGATGAAATAAGATGTCCCAATGCAAACCTAAAACTCTGTTCCATTCATTTTGCGCTCTAAATGAAGCTCCAAAACCAAATCCTTTTATATATGAAAACAAAGCAAAAGTAAAAAAACCGGCAAATATTGAAAACAATGAAATACCTAAAGGAACTAAGAAATTTTTTATTTTTACTTTAAAATATTTTAATATAAAAAATGTTAAAACAATAGATAGAAATAATTGAACAAATAAAGGCCTAGACAAACCTATACAGTAGCTGATTAAAATTAAAAATAAATATTCCATTTTATTTTTTAAGAATGACTTTTTTAATTTTGCATTTGTTATTCTATAAAGTAATAAAAGCCAAATACTAAACTCTAAGGTTGTTAAACTTTCAGAATAACCAATAGCATGGAAAATAGATAGAGGGTTAAAAACAAAACATAAAAATAACAATAAAGCCATTCTTTTTTCAAATACATTTTTAAAAAAGGTCCATAATATAGGTAATGAAATAAAAAAAAGAAATAAAGCCATTAAATTTGCTACTAGCATATAATTATTAGTAAAAAACATATTAGAAACAATTTGAATTAGAAAAGGCCACAAAGGAAATATAGCAAAATTTCCTATTGTATTATAACCATTTTTTGCTATGTTTACATATATTTCTACATCATATAAACCATCATTAATATAAAAATATTTATAAAAACCATTACTCTTTACATAACCAATCATTAAAAACATTACAAATATATATACTGTGATTGAATAGAATATGATTTTAAAAGAAGATGCTCTATCTATAGAATTTAAAATCTCTTTTCTAAACATTATAAATCTCCAAACAAATTTTAAAGTCTAGAGAAAGACTATATATTTTAATTAATAAAATCAAGTTATTAAATTTTTTATTCATTTAGATTTAAAAAAATAGTTTTCAAGAAATTTAGCAACACCATCATCGTCATTCGTAGAAGTTATAAATTTGGCATGCGCCTTAGCTAGTTTCGTTCCATTAGCCATAGCAACACCATAGCCACAATTTGCAATCATAGTTTCATCATTATCACCATCACCAATAGCAATAAAATCTGAAATATTTAATTTATGGTAATTTGCATATTCTTGAACACCTAAAAATTTAGAAACTCCGACGGCATTTATTTCTAATGAATCCGATTTAGATAAAACAGAGCTTAAGTGAGGTAAATTTTTATTCAATATATTTAAAAACTCTTTTAAGTTATTTGGACTAGAGACAAACATGATTTTTTCAGCCAAATGCGCTTTAAAAGCATCTTCCCCAATGACATCAGGAGCAAATCCAATTATTTCTATCTCTTCTTTTGCTTTTTCAGTATGAAAAGGGATAAGCCATTTAAAACCAGAATAAATATGCATTGTAATTTCATTTTTTGGATTTAAGGAAAGATATTCTTTTAAAAGTTCTCCAATTTTTAAAACATCAACTTCACTAATGGAATTTCGATATAATATTTCATTCGCATTTTTTGCAATAATAGCTCCATTCCCACCAATCATTGGTAATTCCATTAAACCAATATCAGCAGCGATATGAAGTACAGAACGAATAGGGCGAGCACTTGCTAAAACAATTTTTATTTCATTTTTATGTAATTTATTTAATATATTTTTTGTATAATTAGATATTTGATGTTTTGAATTTAATAAAGTACCATCTAGATCAATTGCGACTGCTTTCATATTTTAAATCTTTCCTATTTCATTTTTAATTTAAAGATTTTAATAATGATTTAAATTTTTCGACTTGCCTTAATGTACTCGATTCATTTGTATATAAATGAGCTTCTTGCATTGAAATCCATTTTAAATCTAAAGACTCTTCCGAAATAACGATATTCTCTTTTTCATCCGCAATCAATAAATATCGAATGTCAAAATGAAAATGAGCGGGTTCATGGTTTCTTTCTGGAATTAAATGTATGTCTAGATCAAATGGAATAGGAATATTTTTATTAATGTCATTATAATTATATATGTTAGGAAATTCTAAAATATTTATAAAATTTAAATTTTTTAAACCTGATTCTTCCATTGCTTCACGCATTGCAGAATTATGAATTAAATGCTCACCATCACAATGCCCACCCAATTGCAACCATTTTTTAAGTTTTGCATGGTAGGTAAATAAAATTTGTGTAAAATTTGAATTTACTACAAATGCAGAAGAAGTAACATGGCCAAACAAATTTTCTCGCATAAAACAATTTGAATTATCTTGAATAAAGCCGCAGATTTGATCAAACGATTTTATTTGTTCAGAATGAGATTGAGGAATATCCTTGAAGAGTTGATTTAATACCTTTTCTTTATAAATAGAAAGAGTTTCAAGAATTAAATTTCGATTTCCATAATTTTTGGAACTTAACATTTTTTACACCAAAACATTAATTCGTTTTAATTAAATTTTTTCCTAACTGAAAAAAATAAACCCAAACTACAGCGAATATAATTAAAAATCCTCCAAACAAAGACTTAGAGGTCATACTCTCGCTGAGTATCACATATCCAAAAAAGATAGCAAATACTGGTTCTAAAATATAAATGAGCGAAGCTCTTTCAGGCGTTGTTTTGCACTGGTATTTTGCTTGCAAAACAGTTGTTCCAACCATTGAAATTGCACCCAAATAAAACAAAGCGATATAAGCACCTAAACTTGTTGGTAATAAATGAGAAGACTTTTCTGCAAAAGGAAGAAATGTTGTTGCTAAAATACACATAAATAAAATTTCCAAAAAAGCAAATATTTTACTTTTTTCATATTTTTTAATAAATATTTGAAGAACATGAATATGAATAGAAAAAGTAATTGCACAAAGAATTGTCCAAAAATCACCTTTAGACAAACCTTCTCCATCTAGAGGGCTTGTTAAAAAAAACATTCCTACCAAAGCAATCACCATAGAAACAACATCTTTAATAGAAGGAATTAGCTTTTGAAAAATGGGGGATAATAATGGAACAAAAACTATCGTTAAATTTGTCAAAAAAGCGCTTCGTCCTGAATGAATTGTTTCAAGACCAAAAACTTGGAATAAATGAGAAAAATAAATTAATACCCCTAAGACTATTCCTAAAGGTAAATATTTTAAACAATCTTTTCTATCTTCTTTTTTTAAAAAAACAAAAGGCAATAAAACAAAAACGGCTAATAAGGATCTAAAAAAAACAAGTGCAAACGAACTCATTTCAGCAATGACAACACGAGTTATCGGAAAAGTTAAACCCCAAATTACAGTTAATAAGACAAGAGCAATTTCAGCCCGAAACCTTTGTGATGTATGCATTTTTTTACCTAATTTTAGTTCATATTATCTCAAATTCAATTAGAAATTAAAATTATAATGGAGGACATTAAAATGCAAGATTAAAATTAAAATAATTTTTTTAAAAAACAATTCACAATTGTTTAAATCATATGTTAAATATCGTATGAAGATTGTTGCTGTATTCTTAATTTATAATAATAGGAGCTAAATCGATGTCTAACCTTGATACGCTTTTTAAAGAACATATTCAAATCCGAATGCGTAGTGCGGATAAAGCTTTAGAGGCTCTTAATTATCGTTCCTTAATTTTAGGAGCAGGAGAGCCTTTTGGCTATTTTGCAGACGACAGCTATGCTCCTTTTAAAACTAACCCACATTTTGCACACTGGTGTCCTGCCGCAGGGCCTCATCATGTTTTAAAATATGAAATAGGCAAAAAACCTTTGTTAATTTATTATTCACCAGATGACTTTTGGCATTTACATGAAAGATTAGACAACCCATTTTGGGCTTCTCATTTTGATATTATTGAAGTTGGGACAAAAGAAAAAATTTGGGAAATGCTTGGTGATTTAACTTATTCTGTTTTTCTAGGTAACGAAACAAAATATGCTTGTGCAAAAAATATAAAAATAAATTGCGAATTAATGGAAGCACGCTTAAATTGGCACAGACGTTTTAAATCTGATTATGAAATTCATTGTTTATCAGAAGCCAATCGCATTGCTGCGAAAGGACATTTTGCTGCGAAAGAAGCTTTTTATAATGGCGATTCTGAATATGAAATTCACATGTCTTATTTAAAAGCGATGCAGTGTGTTGATACAGATTTATCATATACAGGTATTGTTGCATTAGATAAAAATGGGGCAATATTACATTATCACGGAAGAGACAAAAAACGGAATGGAAATGTTTTACTAATAGATTCGGGTGCTACTTATAATCATTATGGCTCCGATATCACAAGAACCTATGCAACAAAAAATTGTGACCCCGTTTTTTTAGAGCTACTTGCTCAGACAGAAAAACTGCAAAAAGAACTTTGCCAATCTGTAAAACCAGGCCTCTATTATCCATCATTACATGAAACATGTCATTTAAAAATTGCAGAAATTTTAGAAAATGTGGGGATATTAAAAATTTCAGGTGACTACGAAACAGCTTTAAAAGAAGGAATTACAAAAGTATTTTTACCACATGGACTTGGTCATAAATTAGGAATTCAAGTTCACGATATTGGCGGTAAACAACTTGATGAACAAGGAAACCCAGCTCCTTTAAATCCATCAAATGTTACTTATCGCTCATTAAGATTTGTTGGTACTTTAGATCAATCCGTAGTTGTTACCATTGAACCAGGAATTTATTTTATTCAATCCTTGTTAAGTCAATTTAAAGATTCAAATAAACATGCAGATAAAATAAATTGGAGTTTAATTGAAAGACTGATGCCTTTTGGAGGCATCAGAATTGAAGATGACGTTGTACCAATAGGACATTCGAATCGTAATTTAACAAGAGAATATTTACCTTAATATTCTCTTGTTTCACATTCCATTTTGAACACGATGAATTGTAAATGTAATTAAATTAACAATTTCTTCAATATCGCAATTTCGAGCCAACACATTAACTGGTTTTTTCATTCCCGTTAATATAGGTCCAATAGATGTTGCGCCACCTAACTTACTCAAAAGTTTATAGGCTATATTACCCGAAGTTAAATCAGGAAATATAAGAACATTAGCAGGTCCTTTTAAGGTAGAAAAACCATAGGAGCGCTCAAGAAGCTCGGAAGATAAAGCAAAGTCTGCTTGCATTTCGCCGTCAATCTCAATATCTGGTCTAAGTCTTTTCACAATATCTGTTGCTTTACATACTTTATCCGACTCAGGATGTTTTGTACTTCCAAAGTTACTAAAACTTAACATTGCAACTCTTGGCAATTCATTTAAATATATTTTAGCCATATCATGTGTCTGAATTGCAATTTGTGCTAATTGTTCTGCATTAGAATTAATATTAACAGTTGTATCAGCTACAAATATACTTTTATCTTTCCAAAGTAACATATAAATACCAGCTAAAACTTTATCTGCTTTTGTTCCAATAATTTGCAATGCAGGTCTTAAAGTATCACCATAATTATGATGAACCCCAGAACAAAATGCGTCTGCCTCTCCACAGTCAACCATCATAGAAGCAAAATAATGATGATCTCCAGTCATAAGTTCGTAGGCACCCATTCTGGTTACACCCTTACGAGCTCTTTTTTCTAATAAAAGCGATGCATATTTTTCTGTTCTTTTATCTTCACTTGGATCAATAATTTCAACCCCTGCGAGTTGTTTTTCTAATTTGCTATCTTGAATTAATTGTTTAATTTTCTCAATATTACCAATTAAAATAGGTTCACAAATTCCTTCAGAGCGAACAATTTCGGCAGCTTTTAATATTTTAGGACTTGTACCTTCAGGTAAAACAACTTTTAATTTTTTACCATGAGTTCTATTTGCTACAACAACATTTCTTTTTATTTTTCTTGTTACGGATTGCAAAATACCCAAACGAGATTCCAGTTGATCCACATACTGTTCAAGATCAATATTTTTTCTTGATACTTTTGTATCCATAGCTGCTTTTGCAACAGCTGGAGCAACTCTAAGTAACAAACGAGGATCAAATAGTTTTGGAATTAAATATTCTCTTCCAAATCCTAGCTCGGAACTATTTGCATAAGATTTTGTTACGCTTTCAGGAATATCTTCTTTTGCTAATGCAGCAATCGCGTGAACAGCTGCCATTTTCATTTCTTCATTAATGCGTCGTGATAAAACATCCATCGTACCCCTGAATATATAAGGATAACCCAGAACATTATTCACTTGGTTTGGATAATCGGAACGGCCTGTAGCTATAATAGCATCTTGTCTTACCGATTTTATATCCATTGGAGAGATTTCGGGATCAGGATTCGCCATAGCAAAAATAATAGGATCTTTTGCCATTGTACTAACCATTTCTTTTGTAACGGCTCCAGCTACACTTAAGCCACAAAAAAAATCGGCTCCCTCTATTGCTTCGGCAAGAGTTCTTTTACGTGTTTCATTTTCAAAGCGTTCTTTATATTTATTCATACCTTCCGTACGGCCTTTATAAACAACTCCTTTTGAATCACATAAAATTAAATTTTCTCTTTTTAAACCTAGATTTATATACATTTGTGCGCATGCAATTGCTGCTGCGCCCGCACCGTTCACGACACACTTAATATCAGAAATATTTCTGCCAGTAATTTCACATGCATTTAGCAAAGCAGCACCACTGACTATCGCTGTTCCATGCTGATCATCATGAAAAACAGGAATATCTAATTCTTCGCGAAGTTTTTCTTCTACTTCAAAGCATTCTGGCGCTTTAATGTCTTCAAGATTAATTCCACCAAAAGTGGGTTCAAGCATGCGGCATGCAGAAATAATTTCTTCAGGTGTTTTTGCGTTTAATTCAATATCGTAACAATCAATATCAGCAAACATTTTAAATAAAACGGCTTTGCCTTCCATGACTGGCTTTCCTGCCATAGGACCTATTGCACCTAATCCAAGAACAGCTGTTCCATTCGTAACAACGGCAACAAGATTTCCTTTAGCTGTATACTCATAAACTAAAGAGGGATCTCTTGCGATTTCTTTACATGGCTCTGCCACACCTGGAGAATAGGCTAGGGTAATGTCTTTTTGATTTTTACATTCTTTTGTAATACCAGTTTCTATCTTACCTTTACGCCCCTTGCTATGATAATATAGGGCGTCTTCTCTTAAACCCATGTTACCTTCCTCCTCTAAAGCTACGAGATGATGTCATGGGAACAACCATATTTAGGGTATCCTTTTAGAATACGGCTTGCAATGTGATAAGCTAACACTATCCTTTAAAATTGAGCTCCGAAATTTAAAGAGGTTAATATATAATGAAGGTTTTACTCATAGACGATGATGCTGATTTATTGGAAATGAACGTAAAAAGATTTAAGCGTAAAGGTTATGAAGCTGAATTTGCACAAAATCTTTCATCGGCTAGAAATATTTTAAAAAACTCAACAGATATCAATAGTATTGTTTGTGATCTTTTTTTATTAGATGGAGAAAATGGCGTTGATTTTTTTGAAAATGAAGTAAAAGCTACATTTAAAGGGAAATTTGTATTAGCTACCGGAGATGACACCGCTGACCCAAGAATTGAAAAAAATAAACAAGATAATAAAAATTTTACCTGTTTTCAAAAACCATACTCAATTGATGATGTTATAAAATTTATCGAGCAATAATATGGCTATTAAGTTAAAAAATAATCAAAAAATAAAAGAAGAATTAGGAAACTGGGTCAAACTAAATGATGCCGCACAAATTTTACAAGTATCTGAGATTACCTTACGAAGAAAAATAAAATCAGGTCAAATAAAATCTGAGCTTAGAGAGGGAAAATACTTTGTATATATTAAAGAATCCCAATTAAAAGAAAAAAAGATTGATATTATAAATTTTGAAAAATATTTAACCGAAAAAGAAATTGAAATTAAAAATTTAAAAACTCAATTATATGACCAAAAAATTCTTATTGATGCCTTAGAAGAGAAATTAACTTATTTAGTTAAAAGAGTGATATAAATAATTAATACGAATTTACATTCACATCACCGGACACACTTTTTGATTTTATTGTAAACTTTGCATTATTTGATACAAAGGCTTCATGTAATTTAAATTGCCCAGAAACAGATTTAAAAGAATAATTTAACTCTGTTTTTTTCGGAATAATTATTTTAACATTCCCACTTACAGTATCTGTAGCAAGAATATCTCCACTTAATATATTAGAGTACTTTATATCAATATCACCACTTACACTCTTTGCATTTAAATTCTTATGAAAACCTTGTACTTTAACTTCTCCAGATACAGACTTTATATTTAAATTTTCACTCTGCCCATTAAAAGACAGATCACCACTCACCGCTTTTAAATCGAGAGAGGAATATTCACCAGTTATTTCTGTTCTACCAGAAACTATTTTGGTAGCGATAGATGAATTTTTTGGAAGAGAAATTTTTATTTCAGCTTTACACCCCCTTTTATTTTCTAGCCAATTGTCTCCTTTTTGATAATCAACATAGATTTCTCCCGCATTATTTGTAATTTCTAAATTACAAAAAGGGGCTATTTTTTTTATATTTATAGTAACTATATTATTTTGCGCTTGTTGGATTAAAACATGAGCATCTAAAACAACTATATTTAAATTCACATTTTTTTGATTTTCATATATTTTTTCTACATTTTCTAAATTTTTAAAATCATTACTTTTGCCTTGAGCAAGAACAAAAGCACTTCCGTAACAAGCTGTCATAGAAATAAAAGAACCAATAATTAAATTTTTTTGATTAAATTTCATTTTAAACTCTCTGAATTAATTTTAGAAATTTTCAAACTAAATTGAACATGCTTAATAAATATTTTTAATAATTTATTAGTTATAAAATAACATATATTTAATAACAAAATACCAAGAAAAAAATTACCTAAGTGAAAAAGTCCGGAAGATAAAAAATTTGTATTACATATATTTATACAACTCAACATACATTCTACAAAATGAAGGAAATTAAAAAAAGTAAAAGAAAAAGAACTAATCCAAATAAATAGTCCAAAAATAGAGACAATAAAATAAGGAATTCCAAAAAATACTAAATTAAAAAAACCTACACCCGTAACAAGAAAATAGGATTGCAAAGCGGGTAACAACTTTTTTGGAACAAAAGTATTTGAATTTATTTTATGAATTATTTTTTCGGATGAAAAAGACTTAGCTATAATGCAAGGATCTCCTAAACTTTGAATAACTTCTTGTTCTGTTTTTCCAGACTCTTTCGCAGCATAAAAATGCTCTTCATAATCTCTTAATATTTCTTCTTTCTCCGCATCACTCATAAAGGAAAGAGAATTTTTTAACTTTTGTAAAAAAATTGTTTTATTCATATTTTACCTCAAACCCATTTGAGCCAATAATATTATTGATGCTAGTTGAAAATTGATTCCACTCTTTAATCATTTCAACCATTTTTGTATTTCCTATGGCACTTAATTTGTAATATTTACGCGGTGGACCTTCCCCTGATTCTTTCAAATAGGTTTCAAAATAACCCTCATTTAATAGTCTACGTAAAAGAGGATAAATCGTGCCTTCAACTACAATTAAATGTTTTGAAATAATCTCAACTAATTCGTATCCGTAACAGTCTTTTTTACTTAAAATAACAAGAACACAGAGTTCCAAAACACCTTTTTTCAATTGAGAATTCAAAATCACAAACCCCCTGCTCCAGTACAATTGATTGCCATGTACTTTGTATTACACAGTACATAGAAAGGCAAGGAAACTACACAAATACTTTTAAAGATATCTAATTAGGAACGAAAAATTAAATACAAGAATATATTTATACTCTCTAAATATAAGAAACAATAATTATATTAAATAATTGGTATGCAAAAGTAATACTTATTTTATAATGTAACTCTAATTTACTATATAATTTAAAAATATTTGTGCTATTTTTTAAAATAAACAATTAATATAATTGACATTAAAAATAAATTAATAAATGATTGCAGATCTTGAAACCCAAGATAGTGACTCAAAGATTCTTTAAAACGAAAATATGCAATTGTACATGGACAAAATTATCGATTAAAATATTTATTAAATTAAGGAAAAATATGTCAACCCTTAAAAGATTTAAAGCTTCTAAACTTATTTTTACAACCCCAATTATTTTTCTTATATCTGATATCATTATTCCTTATTCAAGAGAAATTCACTTATTTGTTACTTTTTTATTTTTTATTGGAAGTTTATATGCTTATAATAAAACTAAAATTATAATTTATAACAATAAATATATTATTAAGAACAATAATTTATCAATTATTTTTCCAAAAATTGAGAAAATATCGAAAAATAAAATTACGGAGTACAAATTAAATGACAAAATTTTATTCAAATTCATTAAAATTAAATATATAGAATTTAAAATTGAAAAAAATTCAAAATATAATTTATTTTTTTATAGATAATCATTTTCATATATAATTTATGATAATAATATAATTTTAGATTTATCCTTTCAAAAAAATAAATATATTTATTAAATTATACATTTTAAATAAATCCCATTTAAAATGTATAAGTGTTATTATAAATTTTTAAAAAATCTTTAACTGATAAGTATTTGAAATTAAAAAACTCAATTATATGACCAAAAATTTCTTATTAATTTCTTTTAAGAGAAATTAACTTTTTTATTAAAAAAATCATCATATCAATATTATTGACTTATATTAATTTATAAACCCAGTTATCTTAAATAAATTTCAATTTTACAGTGTTATTCCCTAAAAAAGTTGCAATAGTTTTAAATAACCATTAATATCTTTAACTATTAAATGGATAAATAAATTATCTATTTTTATATAATTTTCAAATTTAAAATCTATTTTTTAGAAGTGGTAATTCAAATGCGTCCCATAAAAAAGTTAGCTTATCTTTTTTTGACTTTTAACCTAAATTCATATGCCCAAGAGCTAAATTCAAATAAAATCATACTATCGCTAGACCTTGAAAAAGCCATGGATATTGCGGAAAAAAACTCTTCCGAGGTAAAACTAACAAATACAGAGTTACAAAACTTTAACTCCCAACATACTTTATCCTTTTTTAAATTAGGCCCTTCACTAAGTGTCCAAGGTTCTACGAATTGGTATCCAAATCAAAATTCAAATTACAATTCATCCTCTCCTGACAGAAAAGCGGATGCATCTATAAGTTTAGAACAGCCCATTACAGGACTTTGGCAGAATGCATATAAAATATCAGAGCTTTCTTCTAAAACCGATAGTGCTTCTTTCGACCTAAAGGGCGCTAAAATTAAAGCTCGCACCGAAGGTGCGCAAACTTTTATCAATTCTCAACAGGCATATAATGATTTAGAAATAAAAAAAGCTGCATACGAATATTCAACGTTACTTTACAAAGAAACAAGCATTTTATTTGAAACAGGAGACGAGACAAAAGATAAAATTGACTTATTACTTTCACAAGCAAATGCAGCAAAAAGTGAAATTGCCTACGAAAATGCAAAAAATGAATTTCAAAATAAAGTAGCAGATTTAAAAAAAGCGCTTAATTTAAATGAAAATGTTTCTATACAAATAAAAAATGAAGATAAATCCAATTGGGAAAAACAAGAAAATAAAATTCCAGAATTAAATACACTTTTAAATCAAAGCCAAAAAAACAGAAGTGAAATAAAAAGTCTCGACTCTAAAATTAAAGCAACTAATTCAAATATTGCCTATCAAAATTTTAATTTTCTTCCTTCAGCAAGTTTTGTATCCTCATATTCTAATTCAGAATCATTTGGAAATAAATCTAATGCTTTAGATCCCAATTCGGGTACTTTTTTATCTGACAATTCCTTCAGTGTTGGATTAAAATTATCATGGACAATATGGGATTCTGGAATTTCGCTTTCTAACCGTATTGATTCTGTTAATGAACTAGAAAAAAATAAAATTAATAAAGATAAAAAATTAATAGATATTTCTAACGAGGTTATAAATGCATTTAATAATTTAAAAACGAGTATTTTAGTTTTACCACAATCAAAATCAGTGGCAGAAGTTTTAGAACAAGCCTATAAATTATCAAAAATAAAATACAAGACAGGTAATTTAAACGCCTCTGAGCTTATTAAAACACAAAACGAATTTATTAATTCTAAAATTGAATTATCTAAATTAAGAAGCGATATTGATAATAATTGGATTAAATTACAAGCTGCAATAGGAAAAAATCCTATCTCTTCAGACAAAAGGTGAAAAATGAAAATCACATGTCATTTAAAAAGTAAAATAATTTTTTTTATACTCTTTATTTCATTTGTATCATGTACAAAAAATGATAAAAATAAAGCCTCTTTACCAGAACAAAGTATAAGTAAAGAAAATAAAAAAGAGGAAAATCAAAAAAATTTAGTAAAAGAACAAGTACCTACACCTTCTAAAAAAGAAGAAACAAGCACAATAAATACATCTCTAGATTCCGAAAGTGTCCCAAGTATTCCTGCTTATATAAAGGCTGAAAATCAAAGTTCTATTGGTTTTTCAACTTCTGGAAGTATAACTCATATTTATTTTCGTTCTGGCGAAGAAGTAAAACAAGGACAAATTTTAGCTTCTATGGAAGATAACCAAGCTTCAATTGACGTAAAAACTGCCAAAATTGATGTCAGTTTAAAAAAACTAGCTCTTGATCAGCAAGAAAAAAATACCCAAAGAATGGAGAAACAATATAAAAGTGGCATTGTTAACTTAGCAACCTATGAAAAAGAAAAAAATTTATTTGAGTCTAAAAATTTGGAGCATCAATCTGCTCAAGCGAATTTAGCTGGTAAAGAATATATTTTAAAATCTACTAAAATATTAGCTCCGTATAATGGAGTCATAACAAAAGTTGAAAAGTCTGTTGGAGATTATGTTTCTACAGGAACTTCTGTTTTTCAAATAATGCAAAATAAAAACTTTAAATTATTTGCTCAAGTTCCTATTACTTATTTTAATCAATTAAAAATTGGAATGAAACTTGAAGTCCACAATCCAAATACTGGGAATAAAGGCGAAGCTATTATAAAAAGAGTCGTTCCTGTAGTCGATTCTGTTACAAAAACATTTGATATATATGCAGATGTTACTTCTTTTAATGATAAATTGGCGCCTGGTGTTTTTTTAGAAATTAAACTTAAAACAAAATAATAAAGAGCGAATCCTATGTTTTTATCAAATGTTTCGATAAAAAGACCTTATTTTGCTTCAATGATAAATTTAGTTATAATTATATTTGGCCTTATCTCTTTTTCAAGAATGGGCATAGACCGTGAACCTAACGTTGAATTTCCTTATGCATCTGTTTCTGTTAATTATAATGGAGTCAATCCTAAAACATCTGAAGAAATCCTTTTAAAACCTTTGGAAGATGCTTTGAAAGGTCTACAAGGGTTAAAAACAATGTATGGCTCTGCTTTTCAAGGTGGCGCTAGTATTTTTTTAGAATTTAATCTTGAAATCGATGGAGACAAAGCTGTAAATAATGTTCGAAATATTATTAGTGCTGTTAATCTACCTAAAGATGCTGAAAAACCTATTGTTAAAAAAATAGAATCGAATAAAAAGCCCATCATGGAATTAGGTATCACATCTAAATCGTTATCGACTCAAGAAATATCTCGTTTTACTTTAGATGAAATAAAGCCAAGACTACAGCGAATAGAAGGTGTTGGTGATGTCCTTGTTTATGGATATCAAGATCGTGAAATACATATTAATTTAAATTCATCTTTATTAAATGCAATGCAAATTAGTCCAAATAGTTTAAAAGGGAATATTGAAAATCAAATTTTAAATAAACCTTCAGGAACATTACGAAGTGCTTTAATAAACATGGGGATTTCCACTTATAGTATTCCCTATACTATTGACTCCATCGCTAAAATACCTATCAATATAAAAGATAAACCTCTGATTCGTATTGAGGACTTTGCTACTGTTACAAATTCTTTAGCGGAAGAAACGTCTTATTCTGAGTTCAATGGTGTTAAAACAATTTCAATTGCAATTAAAAAAGAATCCAAAGGAAATATTCTTGAAATTGCAACTCATATTAAAAAAGAAATTGAAAAATTAAATAATGAGAATACAAATAAAATAGAAATTATTACACTTAGTGATGACTCTTTATATATTAAAGACTCTTTTAATGCAGTTTTATTTGATATTATTTTAGGTGCTTTTTTAGCTGTAGTTGTTGTATTTATTTTTCTTCATGACTGGAGAAATACATTCATTTGTTCTGTGGCAATACCAGCTTCTTTAATAGGGACGTTTGCTGTTATTCATTATTTAAATTTTACATTAAATGATCTTACATTACTTGGCTTAACACTTTCAATTGGTATATTAGTAGATGATGCTATTGTTGTTATTGAAAACATTCATAGACATAAATTAATGGGTAAAAGCGCTATTAAAGCGGCGATGGATGGGTCTGCTGAAATTGGACTCGCGGCACTTGCTGTCACCTTAGCTATTGTAGCTGTATTTGTACCAATTGCTTTTATGGAAGGGATTGTGGGGCGCTATTTTTATGAATTTGGAATAACAGTTGCTACTGCTGTTTTAATTTCATTATTTGTTGCATTTACAATTGTTCCTATGATGAGTAGTAAATTATTAAATGAAAATAATATTAAAAAAGAAAATAAATTTATCATATTATTTAATCAATTTTTTAATAAAATACAAAATAATTATCAAAATATTTTAAAAAGAATTTTAAAAAGAAAAAAAACAACTATTTTAATTGGATTTATTATTTTTATTTTGAGTGTTTTATTATTAAATTTTGTCCCAAAAACGTTCCAGCCCGATGTCGATGACAGTAAAGTTTATTTTAATTTTTCTTTAGCCCAAGGAACACCTCTAAGCACTTCAATTCATAGAGCAAAAGAAATTCAAGAGTTTATACGAAAATACCCCGGTGTTGAAAACGTTTCTATGAACGTAGGAGCTGGTGAATCAAATTCTGTAAGCACACTCAATTTCACAATTATACTTGTAAAACCAAATAAAAGAAATTTTACTAAAAATCAGTTTACAAACCATATTACAAATGATGCTAAAAAATTTATTCGTAACGATAAAGAAAAAATGGGATCGGGCGACAGTTATAAACAAATTCAAGTGAATTTAATTTCTAGCAACAAAGATGCCCTAAACTCGTATTCAAAAAAATTAATCGAATTTATCAATACCATTCCTGACGCAAAAGGAGCAACAAGCTCACTTCAAGATCCTGCCTATGAATTAAGAGTGTTACCTAATAGATTAAAAGCAGCATCTTTTGATGTCAGTTTAAATGATATTGCAGACACCATTGAATTATTATTTAAAGGAGTTAAAGTTGGCAATTTTTACGCTGACGGAAGATTTTACGATATTAAAATAATGCTCCCAATAAAAATAAATCAAACAATGAATGATTTAACGGGAGTCCTTGTTCCAAACTCAAAAGGCGGACAAGTATTATTATCCAGTGTTGCAACTATAGAAAAAGTACCTGTAGATCCCCAAATTGAGCATATTAATGGCAATAATATGCTAAAAGTAAGCGCTGATTATTATGGAAAAGATTTAGAGTCTGCCGTTCATAAAATAGAATCTTTTATAAATAAAACCATTCCTTTTGGTGTTACGCACGGACTGGACGGAAATTCTGAGTTTTTTAAAGAAACAATTAAAAATATTTCAAGCGCTTTATTATTAGCTATTTTATTTATTTTTATGGTTTTATGCGCTCAATTTGAGAATATGAAAGCACCACTTTCTATTATGCTGAGTGTTCCGTTATCTTTTTCAGGAACTTTTTTAGCCCTTCTTATTACAAATGAAGCTTTATCAATAGACTCCATGATAGGAATTATTTTATTGATGGGACTTGTTACGAAAAACGCTATTTTGTTAGTTGAATTTGCTCAACAAAAAATGGCTGAAGGTTTAAATGTGGAAGAAGCACTTTTGGAAAGTGCTGTTGTCCGCTTTAAACCTATTATGATGACAACCCTTACTATGATAGCTGGTATGTTACCTTTAATTTTAAGCTCTGGAGAAGGAAGCGAAGCAAGGGCAAATATGGGTATTGCGGTTATGGGTGGCCTTATTTCTTCTACCATATTAACTTTAATTATTGTTCCCTGTGCTTATAGCCTTTTAATAGGCTTTAAACCACAATCTATTCGGACAAAACTCCTTATGCGTCAAAAGCAGAAGATAAAAAATTCCTAATAAGTTGATATTTTGGACTCAAACATTTTTAACTGCAATCATAAGCTCTTTATATTATTAACGTAACTTAAAAGTGTTCTTTTTTATAAATAAAAATAAATATATTTTAAGATAAAAAAAAAGAAGCCAAAAAAAAAGATTGATTTTAAATTCACGGGAGTGTGATCAATGGGAAATAAAAGCCTATCCTTTAAAATTATAACCTCTATCTCTATTTTGGTAGCTCTTATTTTATTTTCATGTGTTTACTGCATAACCATGATTAATAAAACCCAAGTTTATGCACAAGACACCGCAACAAACTGGCTTCCTAACATTGAAATGATGGGCAAAATAGCCAATATATTTGGCAGTCTGTCACGCCGACATGTTCTTGTTATGGCGAATAACCTTGCGAATCAACTTGAAGAAGCTGAAAAAAATCAAGCAGATCTTGCAAAATTCAGAGAAACCTTAGAAAAATACTTAAAGGATTATGTTACTAATGGAATGATTGCACCAGGAGAGCAAGCTTATTATGACGCTTCTTTAAAAAGCTATAATGAATATTTAAAAGCCTTTGATGAAGAAATAGACATGGCAAGAAATGGCAAAGCCATCGAAGCCTTAACTCATTATAAAAAAATTGGGCGAAAATTAGCCTTAGAATTTCAAGCTAATATTGAAAAAGAAACAGAATTTAATTCAAAAGGTGCACATGATTCAACAAAACAAGGAACTAGTTTAACAAGCATCACCAATTGGACAATGTCTGCCGTATTGCTGCTTTCTGCAATTATTAGTGCAATTATTGTTGTTATAATATTAAAACTGACAAATACCATTAAAAATTCCATTGAAAGTTTAAAGAAACAAGGTGACAACACCATGAAAATTTCTAAGGTGTTGATGCACAGCTCACAGTCTTTATCAGAATCTGTAACGGAACAAGCGGCTTCCGTGCATGAAACCACGGCTGCCATCAATGAAATTACAAGCATGGTGAATAAAACTTCAGAAAATGCGCAAGAGTCTACGAACATAGCAAAAAGTGCTTCGCAAAAGGCAGAAAGCAGCCAAGAAACCATGAAAAAACTGGTAAATAGCATGGAGACCATTCAGGAATCCAACAGCCAATTGCAAAATATTGCAGAAATTATCAATCAAATTCATGCAAAAACTTCGGTCATTAATGACATTGTTTCTAAAACAGAACTTTTATCTTTAAATGCTTCCATTGAATCGGCTCGTGCCGGGGAATATGGAAAAGGGTTTGCTGTTGTTGCCGAAGAAGTAGGAAACCTTGCTAAAATTAGTGGAAAATCGGCACATGAAATTCAAGAGCTCATTGTAAAAAGCCAAGAAGAAGTGAATAAAATATTAAATATAACGAAAGATCGTGTTGCCGAAGGAAAAGTAGTAACAACCGAAGCACAAGAGTCTTTCGTACATATTTCTGAAGACATTATTAGTATGGTGTCTGTTATAGAGCAAATTTCTGCTGCGACAAAAGAGCAAGATATTGGGGTAAGACAAATTACCACTGCTATGTCTGAAATAGACAGAGCAACACAAAAAAACCAACAATCGGTTAACGAAACAGCACAATCTTCAAATGAATTGGTTGAGCAAGGTGAAAAATTAATTCACACCACAAGTGAAATAGAAGTTTTAATTTTAGGAGGAAATAAGGTGGCCTAAAGCCTTATTTCCTTTTATTTTAGGTGAGGTCAGTTATATATGAGCAGCAAAAGTTTATCTTTTAAAATTATTACCTCCATATCTGTCATGGTTGCATTAATTTTATTTAGCTGTGTTTATTGCATTGTCATGATCAATAAAACACAAACTTATGCTCAAGACACCGCAACAAATTGGCTTCCAAGTATAGAGGCTTTTGGAAGAATTAATCTTCAAATCGGTAATTTATCTCGTCGTGCTGTTTTAGTAATTGCAGATGCCGTTGCAGGACAAACAGAACGCCTTGCAAAAAACACAGAAGATTTGAATAAATTTAAAGCGACTCTTGATAAAGAGCTCAATGATTATATTACAAATGGTTTAGGCCCAGGAGAAAAACCATATTATGACGAGACCATGTCAGCGTATAAAGAATATATAAAAACGTTTGAAGAAGAATTTGCTATGATTAAGGAAGGAAAAGGGCTAGAAGCCCTAAAGCCCTAAATCACTACAGCACCATTGGCCGCCCAGCGGTATTTAAGTTAATTGAAAAAGTAACAAAAGAAACGGAATTTAATGCGCAAGGAGCTGAAAGCTCGACCAAACAAGGCTCTAATTTGACAACAATTACAAACTGGACCATGACAATTGTTTTAATTTGCTCTGTTGTTATAAGCTCTATTATTATTGTTGTCATTTTAAAACTGACAAATGCAATCAAAGGCTCTATCGAAAGTTTAAAGAAACAAGGCGATAGCACCATGAAAATTTCAAAAACATTAATGCAAAATTCGCAATCACTTTCAGAATCTGTAACGGAACAAGCGGCTTCTGTACATGAAACCACTGCAGCCATTAATGAAATTACGAGTATGGTGAATAAAACTTCGGAAAATGCGCAAGAGTCTACCAATGTAGCAAAAAATGCTTCTCAAAAAGCAGAAAGTAGCCAAGAAACCATGAAAAAATTGGTGAATAGCATGGAGACCATTCAAGAATCCAACAGCCAATTGCAAAATATTGCCGAAATTATTACTCAAATTCATGCAAAAACTTCAGTCATTAATGACATTGTTTCTAAAACGGAGCTTTTATCTTTAAATGCTTCCATTGAATCGGCACGTGCCGGGGAATACGGAAAAGGGTTTGCTGTGGTTGCGGAAGAAGTAGGGAACCTTGCTAAAATTAGTGGAAAATCGGCGCAAGAAATTCAAGAGCTCATTGTAAAAAGCCAAGAAGAAGTCAATAAAATATTAAATATAACAAAAGAACGTGTCTCAGAAGGAAAAATAGTAACTACCGAAGCACAAGAATCCTTCGTACATATTTCTGAAGATATTATTAGTATGGTGTCTGTCATTGAACAAATTTCTGCTGCCACAAAAGAACAAGACATAGGGGTAAGACAAATTACCACTGCCATGTCTGAAATTGACAGAGCAACTCAAAGAAACCAAACTTCCGTTAATGAAACAGCACAGTCTTCAAATGAGCTCGTGGAACAAGGTGAAAAATTAATTAAGACTACAGACGATATTGAAATATTAATTATGGGTTCAAAAAGCAAAGCTGCTTAATAAAAAAGACTACCAAAATAAGTTATCTGAATAAACAAAAAATTATTCTCAATCTAACTTGAAATAAATATAAAAAATAATTAAAACTAAATTTCAAATCATTTAGGAGTAAATATGCTATATCGTGTATTTATTATTACTGCATTATTATTTATTACAAATTTTTCTTTCGCAAATATTCAATATAAAAATGCAAGTAAAGATCAAACGGCACAAAGTTTATTTGATAGTGGCATGCTTGCTTTTTATGGATATTTGTATTCACAAGCGGAGTATAATTTTAGACAGGCTTTAATTTATGACCCCAATTGCGGTGTTTGTTACTGGGGTTTAGCACTTGCTAAAAAAAAACAAGCATTAGAGCTTGGTCTTCCATTTGGTAAAGTAGGTTACTCTGACATTACAAAAGCCAAATTTTTAGTAAATTCGAGTAATGAATTTTATTCTGATTTAATACAAACAGCAGAGCAGAGTTTTACATTAAACAACACGTCTTCTAAACAATTACAATTAAATTATATCAATTCCTTAAAAAAATTATATGAAAAATATAAAACAAATGAAGAGTGGCATATAGAAACTCTGGCATTATATGTAGACGCTATCGCTTATTATAGCAATGTAGACGACAACTCGAGTATGGACTCTCACTGTGGTAATATATCAAACAATATCTTAAAACAAGAAGCCTTAACAATAATGGATCCTATTTTAAAGGACAACAAATACCCAGATCACCCTGGAATTTTACACACCTATATTCATATGGTAGAACAAAATTTAGAAAATCCTTTAGGTTTGATTGCAGCCGAAAAACTTCCTAAATTTTCAAACAATTCTATTGCACACTATACCCATATGCCCAATCACATTTATTGGCGTCTTGGTATGTATGAAAAAGCCATTGAAGCAAATTTAAATGCAATAAATATTGATGAAAATTACTTTAAAAATAATGGTGCTGGTTTAAATTCTTACTATTATGAATATCACTATTTACATTCTCATCACTTTCTAGCGATATTAGGTGTTTTAACAAATAATTACGATCTTTCTATAAAATTTGCTCGTGAAGTTAAAAACAAAATGGATCCTAGCAGAATGGAAACCTTAGTAAATTATCGGGATACTTTTTTAACATTAGAACACCTTATTTTAGCCCGTTTCGAAAAATGGGATGATATTATTTTACTAGAAACTCCAAAACAACTTGGTCAGCTTGGAAATTTATTTGTAGATTTTTCGAGAGCACTTGCCTATTTAAATTTAAATAAAAAAGAAAATTTCAAGAAATTAAGCCTGAGTATAAAAAAGAAAAAATCTTTAAACAAAGGAACGGTCGAAATTCAAAAATTAGTAGAAACTTATTTACTGGCATCAGAAATGGCATTAAATAAACAGCCCCTTAAAAATATTGAAAATTTATTCTACAAAAATGGGGTACATAGAATAGAGAAAAATTTATTTTCCTATAATCCTCCCTTATGGTTTTTTCCATATCAACTTATGTTATCCAATGAAGCAGCGAAAAGAAAAGATGATATCAATTCAAAAAAATACCATGCTTTATACCAAAATATATATCCAAAATCCGAATTTGGAAAAATTTATACAATTCAAAAATAAATTTTAAACATTCCTTTTTGTAAAATTGTCATATTTTTAGCATTTTTTATCAATATATTTTAACACCCCAAAAGAATACAATTTTAAATATGTATTCTTTTGGGGTGTTAAAATGGGAAATAGAAGTCTTTCATTTAAAATAATTTTATCTATATCCATTCTAGCTTTTTTAATTTTATTTTCATGTACGTATTGCATTTATATGATAAATAAAACTCAAGAATACGCTAATGATACCGGAACAAATTGGATGCCTAGTATCAAAATTATATCTAAAATTAACCTTGCTCTTGGAAACCTTTCCAGAAGAGAGGTTTTGGTCATTGCAAATTCAGTAGCGAATCAAAGAGAACAACTCTCAAAAAATTTAGAAGATCTTAAAACATTTAAAGAAAATTTAGATAAAGAATTTGAAAATTATTCTAAATATATCGGCCCAGGAGAAAAAGAATATTATGATACTACAATAGCAACTTATAAAGAATTTATAAAAAATTACAACGAAGAAATTAATTTAGTTAAAGAGAATAGAGGCATTGAAGCTTTAAATCATTACAATAAAATTGGGAAAAATTCTTTATTTAAATTTTTAGACGCCTTAACTAAAGAAGAAAATTTTAATATTGAGGGTGGTAGGAATTCTACAAAACTGGGAGCTAATTTAACAAGTATTACTATTATTACTATGACAACGGTTCTTATTTTATCTATTTTAGTATGTTTATTAATTATTTTTCTATACTTAAATTAACTAAAAGTATAAGTAAATCAATTATTAGCCTCAAGCACCAAGGCGATGCAACTATGGAAATATCAAATGTATTGATGAAAAACTCTCAAAGTTTATCGGAATCTGTAACAGAACAAGCTGCTTCTGTACACCAAACAACGGCTGCCATAAATCAAATTACAAGTATGGTGAATAAAACTTCAGAAAATGCAACGCAATCGGCATTAGTAGCTAAAGATGCTTCTGTGAAAGCAGAAGGAAGTTTAAAAACTATGAAAAGATTAACAAATAGCATGGACACCATTCAAGAGTCTAATAACCAACTCCAAAATATCGCTGAAATTATCAATCAAATTCACGCAAAAACTTCTGTCATTAATGATATTGTTTCAAAAACAGAGTTGCTGTCCTTAAATGCATCTATTGAATCTGCTCGTGCTGGAGAATACGGTAAAGGATTTGCCGTCGTTGCAGAAGAAGTTGGGAACTTAGCAAAAGTGAGTGGTAAATCGGCAAAAGAAATTCAAGATCTCATTGTTAAAAGCCAAGAAGAAGTGAATAAAATTTTAGGGGTCACAAAAGTTAGGGTAACAGAAGGAAAGACAGTAACAACAGATGTTCAAGATTCTTTTGTCCGCATTTCTGAAGATATTATCAATATGGTATCTGTTATTGAACAAATTTCATCTGCAACAAAAGAACAAGAAATAGGTGTAAGACAAAGTGTCCTCCCAATAAGTGATTTTTACAAAGCATAAATCCAGAATTAAATCTCCTTTTGAGGAGGAGATTTAAATGGAGATGGAAAATAGACTTTTAAAATTGTCAGAGCAAGTTGCTTTTGAAAG
>NZ_JBIPMD010000128.1:0-9287 GCF_044369315.1 Silvanigrella sp. | reverse complement strand
TTCAAACGTCATCCAAAGTCCGTTCAACAAAGGGCTTGCTTGTCCATGTTTTCGGAAGATTTTCTGCATGCCTTTTTAAGTACATATTCTTTTTCTAAAAACACATTCTCAACTCTTAACTGGCATTTTTTGTTAATAAAATATGTTTTTGATTTTTAATTTTAATAAAATATGTATTCACAATTTTTACTGTATTTAAATTTATAATAAAGAAAGTTTTAATTCTTTAACAAATTTTCACCTTTTTCAAATTTAGCATAGACAATAGCGCCTGCTGCTGCCATTGAAAAAGCCATTAGTGTTCCTATGATTGGAATATAACACCATATTCCAAGTCCAATACACAATCCCCAATTACGAATGCCAAATAAAACTCTTTTACGCAAGGGGATATTCATTAAGAGCAATGTTCTGTCAATGTTGTTCCATCCTAAATACCAAATTCCAATGATTAAAACGATAGGGGCAAAAATTTGAACAAAAAAAGATAATATAAATAAACATAAAATAACTACGGCTTTTGTTACTTCAGAAATAATACTATCTATAAAATCCATAAAACTTTGATTAGGGGTTTTATTCCCAGAGGTTTTTTCATAAGCTTTTTGAGCAATAATATCGTAAATTGGGCTAGCAATGGCATTAACAAAAGCTGTACCAAAAATTCCATATAATAAAAATCCAATTATCCAAATTATAATTTCGATAAATACAGTGTTAAACAGAGGAGCTAAGAAAGTTCCGTCCCATTTTAGTGCTAAAGAGTGAAAGAGAGGTATAATCCATTTTGCGATAACGATATTTCTAACTATCCAAAAATAGATTATGAGGTTCAAGATATGAGGAGCGGTGCCTAATAGAAGCATGCCTTTATTACGAAGGAAAAATCTGACAGAATAAACAGGGGATTTCATCCCTAAAAATATTTGCTGAAATGGTTCAATGGACATACTGCCCTCCTTTACAAGGGTAGAATAATGTTACTAACGGAGACTCTCAATGGTATCTTCAACGGATATAAGGAATAAAGATTCTTTTAACGGTGCTTTGCCAAATAATAGTGCAGAAGATCGAGAGTACCTAAAAGAATATATTCATATTCTTCTTTTGGGTATTACATTTTGTGTTTTTGTTTCCATTATAACTTATAATCCATCGGATCCAAGCTCATTTAATATCAATTCAAAATCTTTGAATAATATTTCGCATGTATCAAATACGTTTGGACTTCTTGGAGCATCTATTGCGGATTGGTGTTTTCAAGTTTGTGGCTTAGGTTCTATGGTTTTTTCAATGGTATTTATAGTTCAATTATTAAATACGTTAAGAAGGCCGAGGCAACGAAGCCGCTTTGGTTTGAGAGTATTTGGTTACCCTCAACTTATCCTTTGTTATTTAGGTTTAATGTCTCTTATTTCTCCAGAAATTCATTTTCGTGGAGTTGATATTTATACAGGTGGCATTATTGGTCATTTGGTTTCACATTTTTTTATCACCTTTATTGGTAAAACTGGCGCTATAATTGCATTGTCTATTGTCGGTTTAGCGAGTTTAACTTTATCGCTTGGTATAAGGCCATTAACAACTCTTTCTTATTTGTTGTCTTTATTTCCAAACAAAGTAACAAAAAAAATTGTTGGTGCTATTGAAGAACAAGCTAATGAAAAAGATAATCAATCAACTTATATTCAAGAAGATATTTTTAAACAAAATAAAGAAGAGAAAAAGTCTTTTATTGAAGAAAAAAAGCCGATATTTAATTATGCTGTAGAAGAAATTCAAGTGGCTCCAGCTAATTCTTTTTCTAATGATATTACATTTGCTAATGTTTCGCCAAAAGTTGCTTTTTTAATTAATAAAAAAGATTTTGATTCTTTGTTATCAAAACTTGAATATCATAAAATAAACGGACAAAAGAAAAATCCAGAAATTGAAAATCAAAAATTACGAGCAGAAGCTAGACTCATTGAAGATAAATTATCTACTTTTGGAGTCAAAGGATCTGTGATTAAAAGTCAAAATGGACCTGTCATTAATTTACATGAGTTTGAACCCGCTTCTGGAATTAAAGTTAATAAAGTTCTCTCTCTGCAAGATGATCTTACTCTAGCATTAAAAGCTCAAAGTGTTTTAATTGGATTACAGCCAGGAAAAAGCTCATTAGGAATTGAACTTCCTGCTTCAACTCGTGAAACTGTTTCTTTAAGAGAAATTATGGAATCTCCATTGTTTCAAAATCCAAATATTCCTCTTTCTGTAGCTTTAGGGAAAAATGTTGATGGCTCTCATTTAATTACAGATTTATCAACAATGCCACATTTGCTTGTTGCAGGTTCAACAGGATCTGGAAAAAGTGTTTGTATAAATGTCATGTTATTAAGTTTAATGATGAGCAAAACACCAAGACAACTTCGATTATTATTAGTTGATCCAAAAATGTTAGAACTCTCTGTCTATGATGGTATTGGCCATTTATTAATGCCCGTTGTAACTGAGCCAGATAAAGCAGCGGGAGCATTAAAATGGGCAATAGAAGAAATGGAACGCCGATATCGGTTAATGAAAAATTATCAAGTAAGAAATATTTTAGCTTATAATAATGCTGTTACAAATGGAGAAATAAAACAAACGGATCCAAAACAACAAAAATTAGATTTGTTACCTTATATTGTTGTCGTGGTTGATGAATTAAGTGATCTTATGATGACTTCTCCAAAAGATGTCGAAGATAGTATTCAACGTTTAGCTCAAAAAGCAAGAGCTGCGGGTATTCATTTAATATTAGCAACTCAAAGACCAAGTGTAGACGTATTAACTGGTGTTATAAAGGCAAATTTACCGTGTAGATTGAGTTTTCAAGTGGCTTCAAGGCATGACAGTAGAACAATTATTGAAAATATTGGGGCAGAAAGATTATTAGGGAAAGGTGATATGCTATTTTTACCGCCTGGAATTAGTAAAGTTATTCGTGCACAATGTGCTTTTGTAACAGATAAAGAAATAAATTTGATGGCATCTGAATTAAAAAAACTATATCCACCAGTTTATGAAACACATGTAATGCAAGACATTGAAAGAGCTTCACTAGACTTGATGAGACAAAAAAATGACAAAGGGAGCGAAATTAGTACACTCACTTTATCCGGTGAAAATGAGACCATTGACGAAAATACCCTTTATGAAAGAGCTGTCGATTTTGCGCGAGAGGCTGGGAATGTAAGTACATCAAGTATTCAAAGAGAATTCCGAATAGGATACAACCGAGCTGCACGTATAATGGATAGAATGATTCTTGAAGGAATTGTTGGGCAAGCTGAATCTTCGGGTAAACCAAGACCAGTAATCAAACGATTTTAGAGTTCAATAACAAAAGGACTGTGGAATATGAATATGAACCAAGCCGCATACCAGAATGATAAAAATGCACTTGGTGTTACTTATGAAACGGCGACTCTTATAGGAAGTCGACTTCGTGCCGCTCGTGAACAGAAACGATTTTCACCTTCTCAGGTTTCTGCGCGGGTCAAAATTCGTGAGCGTTATATAGAAGCTATTGAAATTGGAGATTGGGATGTCCTTCCGCCAGGTTTAAATGGAAGAGGCCTCATAAGATTATATGCAAGAGAATTAGCTGTTGCTATTCCTGAATTTGAAGCTTTTCATCATTTACAAACTGTAATGCTTGAAAAACAGTCTGAACGTTTAATGGCATCTTCAAATAAAAAATCGAAATATCATCCAGCGGCAGAGGAGTCTGCTGAGGTTATTCGCTCAATATCTCGTAGTGAATTTCAAAAAGGGATAAATTTAGAAACTTCTGAATACGGTTCGTCTTCAATGCATCCAGATGAACCCGCTCCTCATACTCCAAGTTCGAAAGTATATTCAAGACCTGTTTTTACACAAAGGACTGCAGCTTCGACAGGTAGTGCTTCAATTGTCACTCCTAATATTTATGATGTTCTTGGCCTTCAAGTAGATGAACTGAAAGTTCAAGAAATAGCTGAACCCGAATATCCTGTTGCAAAAGAACAAATAAATATAAGACAAAATTTACCAACAGCAGAACCTGTAAAAAAATCGACAGTAGAAGCGCCTCCTATTATTGAAAAAGAAAAAATAAGAGTTGAAGAAAAAGTATTTCACGAAAGTCATGTAAAAAAAGATCTTCCGTATGTTACTTCAAAAGAAGTGAAAGAAGAGTCTGTTATTAAAAAAAGATTTTTTGATTTAAATCCATTGCAAATTGTTGTTTTGTTATCTTTTGTCATGATTTTTATTTTTGTAAGTTTATATCTCTTTTCAAGAAATTCAAGTCAAACTAAAGTAACAAATTTGTCAGCAAAACAACTTGAAAATGAGATTGGAGAAAGTGAAGCTTTACCAAATTCAATCGTAAATTCAAATATTCCAGCGGCCGCTGATGCTCAAAAAGCAACCGTTTATCCTCCGCAAACAAAAACAGTTGCCGCAGAAACGAAAGACTCATCCTCAGTGGCTCAAGTGGCATCAAACACGCCCCCAGTAGCACAAAAAACTCAGTCTATTGTTGAAGTAGAAAGAATAGTAAAACTAAATATAACTTCAAAAGTAAACATTACAATTGAAGCAGATGGCAAACAAATTTTTTCAGGTGTTCATTCTTCGGGAGTCCTAGATATTCCTTTTAAAAATAAAGCAGAAATAAATATGTCTGATGCTTCAAAGGTGAGTTTAATTTATGAAGGAGTAAATCACGGTCCATTAGGTTATGCAGGCAGAAAAAGAAAAATTGTATTAAATGCAAAAGCCTATGTAGAATAACAAAAATACTTGCTCATATCCCTTTCTACTTGTTATAACCCTCCCGACCTTAGGGAGGTTTTTTTATGTCAATCAAAATAGAATCTAATAAGAAAATAGAAGCCATAGCATCTCAGTTACTTTATCATAAAAAACTGTATTATACAGGTCGTAGTTTAATAAGTGATATGGAATATGATTCTTTAGAAGATCAATTAAAAAAATTATCCCCAAATCATCCTGTTTTATCGTTGGTTGGTTATCAATTTGAAGATTCTGGGAAAAAAATATCGCATCAATTACCAATGTTATCTTTAGCAAAAACCTATTCAATTGAAGATTTATTCGATTTTTTAAATAAAAATCCAAGTGTTGCTATGGATAAATTAGATGGCATGGCTCTTTCTATTGAATATGACGAAAATGGTAAGTTTTTAAGAGCTTCAACAAGAGGCAACGGTAAATTAGGAGAAGATGTTACAGAGCATGTTTATTATATAACAAATATTCCAAAAAAATTAAACATTGATAAAAAATGGCAAGGATTTCATTTTGAAATAAGAGGTGAAATTTATTTTCCTCATTCCGAATTTCAAAATTTTCAGGATCGTTTTGACAGTTTTCGTAATGCCGTTCCTGGTACTTTAGGACGTAAAGATGTTGAAGAGGCTGTTGATGTATTAAGAGTATTGCATTTTTGTGTTTATGATTTATTGGTGTTTGATAATAAAAGTAACTATGTTTCAGCAAAAGAAATTCCAAAATATTTTGATATACCCAATAATTATCTTTCAAAACTAAATTTAACAAAAAAAATGGGTTTTGAAGAAAATATGAATTATGTTTTAGATGTAACAGATATTAAAAATAGAGATGAATTAAATTTATTTATAGAAAACTGGTATAAAAAAAGTAGAGATTATCAAATTGATGGTATTGTTTTTCGATTTAAAGATGAAATTTTATGGGAAAACTTAGGAAATACAGCCCATCACCCAAGAGGAAGTCTCGCATTTAAACAAGCTGGTGAAACAGCAGAAACCGAAATTTTAGCGATTGAAGAAAATGTAGGTCGTAGCGGAAAAATAACTTTTAGAGCAAAATTAAAAACGGTTGAATTATCGGGTGCAAAAATTTCTTATGCTACTTTGCATAATGCTCAATTTATAGAAGAAGGCAATTATGCTGTCGGTGCTAAAGTTGAGATCATTCGCAGTGGTGAAGTAATACCAGCTATTATTCGTTTAATTAAGCGTTCGCAACAAATTTTTGAATTACCTAAAAATTGTAAATGCGGGTATCCTTTGACACGTCAAGGCCCCGATTTAATGTGTTTAGAGAATCTTTCTTGTAATTATAAAGATCAAGAAAGTCTTGTTTATTTTATTTCCTCTTTAGATATTATGGGCGTTTCAGACAAATTTGTTTTAAAAATTCGGGAGGCTGGATTAGTTCAAGAGCCTGCTGATTTTTATAAATTAACTGTAGAAGATCTTATTCAAATTGAAGGTTTTGCTCAAAAATCTTCAGAAAATGTTGTTGCCGCTATTCAAAATTCCAAAAAAATTCCTTTAGCAAAATTTTTAACTTCTCTTGGTTTAAAACGGGGCGGAGCTGTTAAATGTCAAGAAGTAGCTAAAAAATGTGTCCACCTTCAAAACGTTTTAAAATTAAAAGTAGAAAATCTTTTAGAAGAAAAAGGTTGGGCTCAAAAATCAGCTGAAGATTTTGTTGAATCATTAAAAATAAAAGAAAAAATAATTCAAAATTTATTACAATATGTTGAAGTTATTGATGATGAATCTGGGGCTTTGATACAAAGTCAAAGTGATCATCCTTATTATGGAAAAAATATTTGTATTACCGGAGCGCTTTCAAGGCCAAGAGAAGAATACAAAAAAATGTTGGATAATGTCGGTGCCAAACTCGTTTCTGCTGTAAGCTCAAAAACAGATTTATTAGTTTGTAACGAACCCAGTTCTTCATCAAAATATAAAGATGCAATAAAGCATAATGTTAAAATAGTAAGTGAAGAAGAATTTTCTTCACTACTTTAAAGCAAGAAATTTATTTCTTGCTTTAAATAATTTTCTTTCTTTTAAGAAATCAGAAAATATCCAAAGTATAATTAAAATAGTATTTAAATAAACCAATCCTTCTAATGAAAAAATAGGATTATTTTTGTCAAAAGGATTTTTATTTGTGGTATTAATACTAAAAGTAAACGCAATTTTTTTTAAAATGAATAAAGAAATGTCTAAAAAATATATGATATAAGGATAGAATATAAATTGATTAGGAATAAATATAGCAAGTAACGATAGAGGCGTTATTAAAAAACAAACAATTGGTAATGCTAAAATATTTGCAGAGCATGAATTTATAATATCAATATTTGTGAAAGGATAGAGAATAATTCCAGTAAAAAATGATGTTAAAATGGTATTGCAAATCGCTTTAAATATTTTTAAATTTGAAATTAAAAAATTTGTTATATAACTTGAAATTTCTAAGACTATAGCGCCAATTGCAGAAAGTAAAAAGGAAAAATTAATAAAAACATTTCCAAATGAAAATGAAATAAGAATAAGGACAAAAATTTTATGAAATATTTTTGATGTTAAAAATGGAAATAGTTTAAAAAAAGAGAAATATTGACTTTGAACAAATTTTATAGATTGAAAATAACTTAATGCAGAAACTCTTATTAGTGCTCCCGTCCAACCAAATAGAGAGCATATAATTAATGAAATAAATAATGATAAATAAATTTTAAAATAATTTATAAAACTCATTAGTTTATTAGGATTTGTGTTTTTATAAAAGATATAAAATAAAATATAAGAAAAAACTTTGCTTATGCCATTCGCAAGAGGAACAACTTGGCCACCAGAAATAGCTAATAAATGTATTAACCCCGAATTTTGAAATGCTTTTGCTTCTGAAAAAGTTAATTTTCTTAGGTTTCCTAAAAAATTTAATGCTAGGTTAGACTCTTGCATTTGTGTTGACGTGAATTTTGCCTTCTGTTCTACCCAATTTGAAAAATCAAAAAATTGTTTAAAAATTCCGTTATTTTTTATTTCTTCTGGTAAATCGTTTAATAATATAATTAGTACAATATATAGAATTATAGAAAAAAAAATATTTTTGTATAAATAATATTTTATATGACTCATTTCCCAGGCCTACTCTTCCTCTTTCATTAGAGGGCCTATATTTAAACCAGACTCAAAAAGATGACTTGAGATGTATGATATTTGATCGATTTGTATTAAAATGAAGACATATTATGTATTGAAATGAATTTATAATAATTTCAATAGAATAGTCTTGACGTTTGTTTTTATTTTTGCAAATTATAGAACACTGTCGCCATAGCTCAGTTGTATAGAGCACTTCTTTCCTAAAGAAGGGGTCGTAGGTTAGAGTCCTACTGGTGACGCCACTTTTTTGAAATGTATTCTATTTCTTGTATTTTATTTGCTACTAAAAATTTGAAAATCACTTCACAATCTATTTCGTAAGTTTTTCATTTATAGAACGGGATAAATAATGCTCTCTTTTCCTTACAGAATTATTGATTTAACTCATACTTTAGATGAAAATATTCCGCACTGGGATGAAGGATGTGGATATAAACAGGATAATATCATAGATTATACTGATTGTAATACAGAAGTTCAATTTCGAGTCCAACAAATAAAAATGCAAGCTGGAATTGGAACTCATATTGACGCACCTGCACATTGCAATCCAAATGGAATTTATATTAACGAAATTTCCTTACAAGATCTTATCGTTCCTTGTGTGGTTATTGATGTGTCTTTGTTTGCACATTCAAAATATACGGTCTCTTTAAAAGATGTAAAATTATTTGAACAAATAAACTCCCCTATTAACTCAAATAGTTTTGTATTTTTTAGAACGGGTTGGGAAAAATATTGGGATTCGCCAGATCAATATCGTAATCATTATTTATTTCCATCAATTTCTAAAGACGTAGCTGAATATCTTTTAGAACGAGGAATAAAAGGAATAGGCATAGATACTCTTTCTCCCGACAGGCCAGAAGATGGATTTCCCGTCCATAAAATTCTTCTAGGTAATGGAAAATATATTATTGAAAATGTGGCTAATTTAAAAAACATGCCTATTATCGGAGGTTTTATATGCGCACTCCCCTTAAAAACGAAGGGAGGAACAGAAGCGCCCGTAAGGTTAGTTGGTTTCAAAAGCTAGAAAAAATATTTTAAAAATGTATGAATTCAATTTTTGAAAATTAAAAAGACATTGACCCAAAGTTAAATATAGTTTAAGATAATTAGTGTTTACTATATATGCCAGTTAAGAGTTGAGAATGTGTTTTTAGAAAAATAATATGTACTTAAAAAGGCATGCAGAAAATCTTCCGAAAACATGGACAAGCAAGCCCTTTGTTGAACGGACTTTGGATGCCGTTTGAATGCCACTAGATTCAATTAACCAGTTGAATAGGATTTCTA
>NZ_JBIPMD010000336.1:0-2756 GCF_044369315.1 Silvanigrella sp. | reverse complement strand
AATCATCATGCACCCCATTCCGGGCTTGCAATGATGAGTCCAATACAGTATCAAAATTCACATTAATCATGTGTCAACTCAAATGGGGTCCATAGCACAGCATATAGTATGATTGAGTTAAAAAAAGAAGAAATAGTTAAATTGATGGATATTAATATCAGAACCGCTAATATTTATTTTAAAATGGATCGTTTTCATTCTTTATTTCATTTTGAAGAGACGATAGACAATACAATAAGGATAGGCTGTAGGCAGTCTAAAATCGTTTTGAAGCAAATAGATAGAGCTCAAAAGGTACTAGCAGCTAACACTTCTCAAAATAGAATTAAATTAAAAATAATTGAACCATTTAAGGTACAAGATGGAGAAAGAAATTTAGCAATTGTAAATTGGGCTATTGGGTACAAATGGAATGGATATTCTGAAATCCAAACATTAAATAAAATAAGTTTACGTGTTAAGTTAATTCCAAATTTTGAAACTTCAAAGTCGTGCAAAGAAAATCAGTTAAAATGTACAGTTCATTCTATATTTTCTAATAGAAAAGAATTGTTTGGAATAGGAAAAATAATTTTACCATCTTGGATGGAAGACGATAAATTGTTCCTTAAACGAGCATCAATTAAAATTTCAAGGCAAGATAAACTTAGTTTTAGATTAAATATCGAGCAAAGTAACATTATAGTAACAAAAGCTTGCTTTATTTTGAGGCCATTAAATTCTAGTAGGAGTGAAACTCCGTGGGGTTTTTCTTGCGGAGCTGTACAGAGCTTTCCACTAAGCATTACAAACAAAGAAAAAATGAGTCTTTCTTTTAAAAAGGTTCAAAATTTTTCTCCAAGTGAATTAAATTTCCAGGGTCCAACAGGGACTTTGCTTTCCTTTCCTATAAAACAAACAAATGTAAAAATAAATGCAGTCACTTTTAATCAACGCATTGGATTTTTTTATGAGGGAAAAATGCTGCTTTGTTTGGTTAAAAATAGGCATTATAAGTTAAAAAATGTTTTGCCAAAGCTTAAAGATCTTTTAGGTAAAACAGCTCATTTAAATTTTATTTCGGTGATACATATGAGGAAAAATACTAAAGCTTATCAAATTCTAGCTTCTCAACTTTACAGCAAAAACATAAATCCAATTAATTCAAGTCAGATTTGCGGTTATAAATCTTCTAAAGCTGAAAATTTGAACTCTTATTTTATAAAAAGAGCGAAATATCTTGGGGTATCACTTGAGGAATATTTGAGAGGAACGCAGCAGCCAATTCACAAAACAGAATTTGAAGAAGAAAATAAAATTCCATTTTAAATTTTTAATTTCTATCAATAGAAATTAAAATACTTTCTATAAACTTTTTTAGTATAATCAACATATTCATGTTATTAAAGGAATATTCTTATAAATCTCTTTCGGAGAAAGTTGCAATCCTCCGAAAGATTCGATATTTTTATTTCGGAGGATATGCAAACTTTCCGAAAAAGGTATTTATAATGGACTCTAAATTTGAAAAATTTATTCGATTAACTGAATCATCAAATGATCATGAAGCATTATCTGCTTTGAGATATGCTCAAAACCTTTGCATAAAAAACGGAGTAAATTTTTCAGATTTTATAATCAATAGTTGTAACGGCGCGCATTCCTAGGAGCATGGGCGCGCACTTATCCGAAAATTTGGGCGCAAATTAATTGAAATTATCGTTTTACTTCGGCGCACATTAAATGAAATCGGGAGAATCTCGGTGCACGCTATTTGAAATCGGGCGCACGATAATTGAATTTATAATATCTTCAGTTTCAATTCTTTATTCATCAATATTATCAATCGCTTTATCATCATACTTTTCCCTAGCTGTCTTGATTGCATTTTTCAATTTCTCTTCAAGAACCTCACGAGGTGGAAGTTCGGTTAAATATTGTGCGACGTGAATCCCGCTTTTATCCAATTCTAATAACTCTACATGCTCTTGTCTTTTTTCAGCACAAAGTATTAGGCCTAAAGGATGCTCTTCTCCTGGTTTCCGTTCGTGTTTATCAAGCCAGCGTAGATAAAGCTCAACTTGTCCCTTGTAACTTGCTTTGAATTTACCAAGTTTTAATTCAATTACGATTAGTCTGCGTAAACTTCGATGAAACATTAATAAATCAATATAAAAATCTTCATTATCTATTGTTATTCTTTTTTGTCTCGCAATAAATGAAAAATCTCCTCCTAATTCTTGAAGAAATAAGCATAACTCATCTAAAATTGCACTTTCAAAATCAGATTCACTAAAGAAATCTGGAAGCTTTAAAAAGTTTAAAATATATGGATCTTTAAAAACAAGATCAGGAGTCAATTTGTCATTTTTATTTAAATTTTCTAATTCTTGTCTGATTAATTTATCTGGTTTTTTAGAAATAGCCGTTCTTTCAAAGAGCATTCCATCAATTTTATTTCTTAACTCACGAACGCTCCAATTTTCAATACGGCACATTTCAGTATAAAAGTCCCTTTTTAATTGGTCTTCTATAGCAATTAATTCAATAAATTTTGACCAAGACAATAGTGGCGACAGTGTCACCACTATTTTTTCCTCTGGAAAAAGCTTAGAAAATCTAACCATTCTAAAAAGAGATCTCGAGTCAAATTGATCCTCCCCTAAGAAAGTAGACACCCAGATCCGAAAAAAACTTATAGGAAAGAGGTGTTGAAATGGTGTTAACCAAAAGAAGGTATACAAGCGAATTCAAGCAAGGGGCGATTGAGCTTACAA
>NZ_JBIPMD010000127.1:0-9296 GCF_044369315.1 Silvanigrella sp. | reverse complement strand
TGTAACTATAAATGCTTTAGGTTCTTTGCTTGATTATCACGCTTTTTTAGAACCATTATGGGGAAGTCAAATTGGAACTGCCTTTGGTACCTTTATAGGAATTGATATTGCTTACAAAATTTATGAATACGCCTTTGAAAAAATTAGCCTAAACGAAAATGAATAATAAAATATATTTAATATTTTTTAAGCTTGGTTTCATTTTTCTTTTCTAATTTAAAATTTTTATTCTCTTTTATAAATCCATAAGGACAATTTAAACATCCACTTTTACAACAATATCCTCTTTTTAAATGGTATTCTTTTGTAAATACCATGAGCCCCTTATCGTTAAAATAAAAATCTATACCTTCTCTTATTTTATCAATACTCATAATGATAGTCCATTTTATTTTAAAATATACAAAAGACTTGAACTGCTTTATTTTAGCATATTAGAATTATTTAAGTCAATTTATTTATAGGAATAGAAAAATATTGATTTAGTTTATTTATTTAATATAAATGAGTTACTAATAATATATTCGTTCTGATTAAATTTATATTTATTTAAAATAAAATAGGATAAGAATTCTGAAAAATATTTTATTCTAAGAATCGGAAAAAAATAAATTCCCTTTTTTGTTAATGCAAAACAGATGGAATGACCCCCATATTTTGTTGGCAATGCAATTGTCCTAAAAATAAAATTGTCGTTGTTTAAAATTTTTGATTCTTCTAATAAATCGGGATAAAATTCAATTTTTTCAAAAATGAGGTAAATTTTGCTAAAATGAATATGATAAAAATTATTTTTAAGAAAATTTATATCCATACTTAAATATAATGATAGTCTTTCTATTTTTTCTTCATCTGTATTTGAAGGTAGATAATTTAAGATATTTTCTTTATTGATTTGCTTGAAATCATTTAATTTTCTTTTATTTAATTCTTGAATTTGTTGACTAAAAGATATTAAATTTGTATCAATTTCATATTTATCTCTAATGTTTTTTTTAGGACTATTTTTTAGTTTATTTATAAATTCAACTTCTATTGGTGATGATTCTTTTGTTACGTCAGAATTATTAATATATTTTTGAACTATTTCTTCGAATTTTGATTTAAATTCTTTTTTGTTACTTTGAACAAAAATAAGTTTTCTAAGATTTCTTTTTAATTCTATTTCTTGTTTTCTTTCTGGATAGTTTTTTAATTTTTTTACATTTATATATTTATTTTGGATAGACATTACAACTTCTAGAAAATGAATAAAATCTGGTGTTTCTAAATAAGAAATAAATTCTGATATATTATTATTTTTTATATATTTATTTGATAAAAATTTAGCAAATAAATAGGTAAATCCTAGGCATAATCCAGAAGAGAAATTGTTATTTAATCGGTCTTTAAACTTGTTAACATAATTTTCCTGATTAAAAGTGTAAATTTTTGAACAGAAATATTTATTTAATATATATTTTTCATTTAAATCTTCTAAAAATCCCATGCTAAATTTCCAATATTAATTCACGAATATTTTATATTTTAAAACTCATATAAGTTAACATATACTATATTAAAATTTGATGAATTATTTATTTAATTTTGAATGTCGAGATTTTATGAAAATAAAAAAATTTAGAAAAATATGAATATAATCTCTTTTAATTAAAAAAAAACTTTTTAGAGTGCCATAATCAAAATACTTGATATACTAATATAGTTATGTATCTAATTGATATTATATTGTATTATTTTTCTTTAGGAATTTTATTGGATATAAATTTTAATAGAATTTTCACAACTAAATAATTGTATTTCATAATCATATTTAAATATTGAATATGGAAAGTGGATTATAATTCTTTCTGATTATTAAAAATAGATTAAATTATGGGTAATCTAAGTTATATTAATAATATTAATAATATTAATATATTGTTGTTTTATCAATCTATTCTTACTTGTTTTGCTGAATATGAAAATTTAACAATATTTATGATTTTCAACTATTTATAATTTTTAATATCTATATTACGTGTATCATCTCTTCCCTTTTACATTTTCAGTTCCGATAAAACCCCGAAACAAATTTGCAACCCGCTTTTGATGTGTTAGTTACACTTTAAGTTTGATGAACGAGCACTAAAATACGCTTTCGTTCTTATTAATTAAACGATGTGGAGTAAGTCATGACCTTGCCAAAAATTCATAGTCAAAAGTGGTTAAGTGAAGTTGAATTGCTTGATTCTGAAATAGAGCCTTCTGACTCTTTAAAACCAGCAAACATAGAGAAATTTTTTGCTGGAATAACGGATACGAAAGCTTGTTCTAATGCTTCAAGCGGTATTTTATATGATATATCCAAAGAACTGGAAACCACTGTTCCATGGTTTTTATCTCAAATGCCGCCCCTCTATTTATGGTCTACTTCACAAAAAGCGATCATGGACGATATTTTAGAAATCGTTTCTGGCAAGGTTCTAAGCGAAAAACAAATTGCTGAGAGGGTTTGTGCCTCTACTCAAACTGTTACTTTTATTGCGGCGGGTGAACATTCAACAGCTTCTATAAGAATCGCTCCTGTCTTATCTCGTCATCATGCCAAAGTAGCTCGTTTATTTAATTCTTTAGATAAAAAAATTGGACTTTGTGAAATTTATCAAGCTCCATATAATACAGAAAAAGCATGGGAAGAAAAAACATCTCAAGCAAAATTAGCTTCACTTCGTAAACTTCTCTCCAATAAATCTTCCTATATGGTAGATTCCTTTGTTCAATCGCTTGATAAAGATTATGTAGAAGTAGCTACTACAAAACAAATGGCAATTGCCTTTGAAGCTGTAAATTATTGCATTGATAATGAGAATTCTTATGTAAATTTAACGACCATTGTTGATGAACAAACAAAAGATACTCGCGTTAGGGTTGATATCTGTCTTAAACACTTTCCAGTAACTGCTGCTATGGAGAATATTATCGGTATTTTTAACCGCTATAATTTTCAAGTAAGACGACTATTGGCAAATGAAATACTAATGTCAAATAATCAGAAATTCACTGTTTTACATCTTATTTCAGCAAGCCCAACGGGCGAAATTATTACTGATAACATGAAATCCTGGGGCAAGGTTCTTAAGAGTTTAAAAACTTTATCCTATGTAGATCATGGTGATGAATTTTCGAATTTATTGCTTGGTGATAGTCCATTTAGTTTGAATGAAACGAACCTAGTAAGAGCCTTAGCAAATTGGGTTCATATTTTTCTAACCAAACAAAATCCCTATTATTATTCAACGGATCGTGTTTCTAAAGTAATAGCAAATAATTTTAATTATATGGAATATTGTATTCGCTATTTTAGAGCTCGATTTGATCCTAGGTTTGAAGGCGATCGTAAAAAAGAAGCAAGCTTTAATTTCGAACAAATACAAATGTTATATGCAGAAATGAATGATGTTGTTGAAAAAAATATCTTAAAAGAGGGGCTAAACTTCCTTTCTCATATTTTAAAAACAAATTATTTTTTAATTTCTAAGGGTGGGTTAACATTTAGAGTAGATCCTTCTATTTTGGATAAACAATTTTATCCAGAAACTCCTTTTGGAATTTTTTATATGATTGGACGTAACTTTAGAGCGTTCCAAGTAAGATATCGCGATATTTCCAGGGGTGGCATGAGAGTGGTTATGCCACGTAATTCTGGTGATTATGAAAATGCTTTTGCTGGCATTTTTGATGAAGTAAATGGTCTTGCATCTGCGCAGCAATTAAAAAATAAAGATATTCCAGAGGGCGGAAGTAAATGTGTTATGGTTGTGCGTCCTGGAGCAGATAAAAATGAAGCTGTAAAAGCAGCTATTTCTGGATTGCTTGATCTTATCGTAACCGATCCTAAAACGGGTGCATTGGCTGATGGCATTATTGATTATTACGATAAAGACGAAATCATTTATTTAGGACCAGATGAAAATCTTACAGATGATTTAATTGTTTGGATTATACAACACGCTCTTCATCGAAAATACAAATATGCTTACGCTTTTATGTCCTCTAAACCTGATTTTGGAATCAATCATAAAACTTATGGTGTTACCTCTGAAGGTGTTAACGTTTACGTAGATAATGTTTTAAAATACCTTGGACTACAAAATTCTAATTTCCGTGTGAAAATGACGGGTGGTCCAGACGGGGACGTTGCTGGAAATGAATTAAACATTCTTTATCGCGAATATGGTGAACGCTGTCGTGTTGTTGCCATTGGTGACGGATTTGGGGCTGCCTATGATCCAAAAGGATTAAATTGGGGCGAACTTATTCGTTTATTTAAAGAATCTAAATCCATTGTTGAATTTAATCCAAATAAATTAAGCGGCGATAGTAAAGCTTATGTTATTTCTGCAAATTCAAAAGAAAATATCAAAACAAGAGATGGTTTATACGCAACGGCAGAAGCTGAAATTTTTATTCCAGCAGGTGGTCGTCCATATACAGTAAAAGAAAGTAACTGGGATAAATACTTGTTACCTAATGGAAGACCAAGTTCATTAGCTATAGTTGAAGGTGCAAATATCTTTTTTACTAAAGAAGCTCGTCAAAAAATAGTTGATAGTGGTGTGGTTGTTATTAAAGATAGTTCTGCTAATAAAGCAGGGGTTAGTTGTTCTTCATATGAAATTATTGCTTGTCTAACAATTTTACCTGAAGAGTTTTCAGAAATTAAAGATATTTACGTTAAACAAGTTTTAGATATTATCCGTAGAAATGCAGATCAAGAAGCTAAATTATTATTCCGTGAATGGCTTAAAAATAAAAATGAAACAGATCTCGTTAAATTAAGTTATGAAATTTCTGCTGAAATAAATCAAGCTAAAGATATTTTATTAGACAAATTAAATGATCTTTCAGACGAAGATCTTTCTGCAAGTAAATATACTTTTGTATTATTAAAACACTGTCCATCAATTTTAGTTGAAAAGTATAAAGATCGAATTTTAAATAGACTTCCAAGGGCTCATAAAATTGCAATTTTAAGTGCTCATATGGCAAGTCACGTTATTTATCGTGAAGGATTAAATTGGCTTGAATCAATGCATCCAGATCAAATATTTAAGGTTGCTCTTGATTATATTGAAGCAGAACGTAACATTGAAAAAATGATTGCCGAACTTAAAACAAGCGGTCTTTCCTTCAAAGAAGAGATCGTTGATGTTTTAAGAGCTGCAGGTGCAAAACATCTTGCATCTAGTCGAATGTAAACCAATTAAATAGTTTATATTGGAAAAGCACGGCAACTTTAAAATGGAGGTTGTTGTGCTTTCTTATTTTAATAGGACAAAAATTTTTTTTCTAATAATTGTTTTTCTATGTTTTTTTGTTGTCTATCCTTTTTTATTGCCATTTGTTTTTGGCATTTCATTTGCATTTTTATATGAATCTGTTTTAGAAAAATTATTTCAATTATTTAAGTTTAAAAAAGAAACTTGGAAATGGTTTTTGAGCATTATTTTAGTGATTTTAACACTTACAGCTATTATTGGACCTGTTTTAACATTAGTTACAACAGGAATTCAGGAGTCAGTTACATTAATAAATACTTTGGATAGTGAATTAAAAAACCCTGAGGCAATTCAACATGCTTCAAGTAATATAAGTGTTTATTTAGACAAGTTTTCTATACATTATTCTGCTGAAGAAATAATTGTTAAAGCTACAGATATCCTTAAAAAAATTGTTACATTTTTAGCTTCTGGAGTCGGTTCTGCTTTAACGGCAACTCCTGCTTTTATGATTAAATTTTCTGTTTTTATTCTAACTTGGATCTTTTTTATGGTTCATGGAAAAAAATATCGGAATTATTTTTTACCAATCCTTATTCCATGGGAAAAAGAAAGAGAAATCATTTCTAAAACGATATCATCGGTATTAAAGGCTTTAATTGTCGCAAATGTTCTTGTTTCTTGTATTCAAGCTTTTTTAATAACATCATCGCTCGCTTTATTTGGAATTCCAAGATTTGCTTTAATGGGGATTATTGCTTTTTTCGCTTCTTTTATTCCCGTGATAGGCACAGCTCCTGTGATGATTGGTGCTGCGGCTTGGTGCTACTTTAGCCAAGGTCGTTTAGGTGCCTCAATTGGTATCTTAATTTGTGCTGGCTTAGTTAGCTTGGTGGATAATGTCATGAGACCTTTTCTTATGAAAGGGGGCGCGGATTTAAATTTCTTTTGGATATTTTTAGCAATTGTAGGCGGAATGTCTCAGTTTGGAGTTGCAGGAGCTGTTTTGGGACCTGTCTGTTTCGCTCTTTTTATCGCTTCTATTAAGGCTCTTAAAGAAGAGCAATCTGCCATGCTTACTCATTTAGAAGAGGAAGTACCTAATCCCTAGGTCTTTAAAAATAAACGGATTTCAATAAAAACAGTTACTCTTTTTCTCACGTTACGGTAAAGGAGAAGAGGTTTCATAATGACCTTGATACTACTTATCGTAACCTTTTAGTTTTATGGAATTTGAATGGCAATAAAGGCTAAAAAAAATAAAATATTATTTCAAGATTCAACTTACGCATTAGAGGGAAACTTACCTTCTCAATATTATGGAGTAACTATTTTTGATATTGACGGTGATAATGAACCTGAAATTTTAATCGCAAATGCGCATGGGTCTAATATTATATATAAATATAATGAAAAAACACAAACATTTACGAATATAGCTCCAGAAAACTTTAAAGCCGCAAAGTTATCTACAATTAGTTTATGTGTTGGAGATTTTTTAGGAAATGGAATACCTGCTGTCTATATGATGCATTCGGATACCATATCTGGAATGAAAACTCATTACGATAGTATATTTGTAAGAGGAAACTCATTGAATGAAAAGCTTGTATTTAAAGACTATTTAGGAAAAAAATCTCAAATGAGTAATCCTTACTCAGGAAGAAGTGTTGCTGCTGTTGATTATAATGGCGAAGGAAAGCATTCTTTTTATGTAGTAAATTATAAAGCACCTAGCTTATTTTATAATTATAATAATGAAGATAATAAAATTGAAGAACTTTCAAAAACACTTGGCTTACGTCAATTTGCAGGTGGCCGTAGTGTTGTTGCTCAATATATTATAAATAAAAATGCACTTGATATTTTTGTAGGGAATGAAAATGATCCCAATGCCTTATTCACAAAATTAGAATCTGGTGAATATAAAGAAGTTGCCTCAGATTATACTTTAACTGATTATATAAATCATTCTAGAGGTATTGCTGTAGCGGATTTTGATGGAAATGGTCTTGCTGATATTGTTGTTGGTACATGGGAAAGTAAAAACTCCATATTTATTCAAACTAAAGAAGGTGAATTTGAAAATTTATCACCTGCATTTTTTGTTGAGCCTAGAAGTATTCGTAGCGTTATTGTTGCCGATTTTGATAATGATGGTAATGAAGAAATTTTTATAAATACGAATAAAAATAGAAATAGAATGTTTCGTTATTTAGGTAGCAGGGAATGGGAAGAATTAGATATTGGACCACTTTCAGGTAAATACTTAAATGGAACTGGTGCGGCTATTGGTGATTTAACAGGAAATGGATTTTTAGATATATTTATTTCTGTTGGAGATCATTTTCCGAATGAAAATAAATTATTTTTAGGTGTAGATAATAAAAATTATTGGTTTAGAGTTCAGCCATTAACAACAAAAGGTTTTCCTGCTTTAGGTGCTAAAGTAAGACTGCATTTAAAAAATGGAAAATCTCAGACTAAATATATTTGTTCTGGCAGTGGATATTTATGTCAAATGGAGCCGGTTGCTCATTTTGGTTTAGGTGCTAATGTACCTATTATAGATAAAATTGAAATAACGTGGCCAGGTAATGGTATAGATAAACCACCATTTCGAGAAATATTAGGGAATGATTTATCTTGTAATACATTTATACAAATTCCTTACCCCAAAGATTGAGAAAGAAATCTTGAATGGAATCTTTAAAAAAAGAGAATGAAATTTATAATTTTAGTGATATTGATTCTTTAAAATACTGCAAAACTATCTTGCCAAATGTTTCAAGATCATTTGCAATAGGCATTGAATTTTTAAAAGGTGATTTGCAAAAATCGGTATTAGTTGGATATTTATTATGCAGAATAATAGATACAGTTGAAGATGATAGATACTTAGATTTAAACTTAAAGAAACAATATTTAAATAGATTTATTGATTGTTTTTCAGATGTAAAAAAAGCAAATTATTATAATAGCATTGCAGATGAATTAACAGGTGATAAGTATCACATTGACCTTGTTAGAAATACGAATAAAGTATTTCAAATTTATTATAGTCTTTCAGCAAACACTCAAAAAATATTAAAAAAATGGGTAACAGAAATGTCAAATGGTATGGCTTTGTTTGTTACAAGATATCCAAACGGGATAAGAATCGTCTCCTTAAATGAATACAAAGAGTATTGTTATTATGTAGCCGGAACGGTAGGGTGTATTTTAACTGAATTATGGAAAGAGTATGGTAGCTTTATTAATGATAAATCTTATCAAATAATGCTTAAAAATTCTGTTATTTTTGGAGAAGCTTTACAAACTATAAATATTTTAAAAGATATTGCATGGGATGCAAAAGGAGAAAACTCAATTTATATTCCGTCAGAAATTCTATTAAAATATGGAATTACTCATGATACATTATTAATAGATAATCTTAGACCTAAAGCGAAATTAGCTATCAATGAAATCATTCATCTTGCATACCAAGATATACAAATTTCTTTAGAATACTTAAAATCTATTCCTCGAATAAATTTTAGAATTCGATTTTTTTGTATATTTCCTCTACTTCTAGCTCTTGCTACTTTAAAAAAATTTGAAGAATCTGAAAATAAGATGACTCCAGAAAATGTAATAAAAGTAACGAGAAGTGATGTAAAGAAAATAAAAATATTATCTTTATTTGCCTCTATTTTTAATTTTTTACTAAATATTCCAGCGCTTCGTTTTTTTAAAATTTAAACAACTTTTATAATTATAATCTGTATCATTTTTATTTTTTAGAAATTAAATAATGATCGCTTGACAAATTTCGTAAAACTATATACTTATAAAGTATAATTTTATGTAAAATTTATAATGTCATGCCTAGCTGAAGTTTTTATATTAATTGTATTTAAAAATAGGAATAATTTATGGTGCGCCAAGATAAGTGCGTAAGAACCAGTGAGTGCGAATCTCACCCACGTAAAGATTAGCCATCAGCGTGGAAGTAAGCAGTGCGATTAATAAGGTAACAAATTAATTGAAGCC